>NZ_JAIUKB010000203.1:0-10304 GCF_020176785.1 Saccharopolyspora sp. 6V
GCGCCGGGCCGGTTGCCCCAGTCCCCCATCGGCAGGTCGAACAGCACGGCGGCGGGCACCACCGGCACCACTTCGTGGGGGGGGGGGGGGGCCCCCCCCGCCGCGCCCCCCCCCCCCCCCGCACCGCTCACCCGGCGGTCAGCTCGTCGCCGGCCCGTCCTCCAGGTCGCCTTCGGTTTGCAGGTAGATCTCGTGCAGGGCGGTGATCGTCTCCGGGTTCGGGGACTCCCACATGTTCCGGTTCGCCGCTTCCAGCAGGCGTTCCGCGATGCCGTGCAGCGCCCACGGGTTGGACTCGGTGAGGAACTTCTGGTTCTCCTCGTCCAGCACGTAGGTCTCGGCGAGCTTCTCGTACATCCAGTCGCCGACGACACCGGTCGTGGCGTCGTAGCCGAACAGGTAGTCCACGGTGGCGGCCAGCTCGAACGCGCCCTTGTAGCCGTGCTTGCGCATCGCGGCGAGCCAGCGCGGGTTCACCACGCGGGCGCGGAACACCCGCGAGGTCTCCTCGGTCAGCGAGCGGGTCCGGATGGCGTCCGGGCGGCTGCTGTCGCCGATGTAGGCCGCCGGTGCCTTGCCGGTCAGCGCACGGACCGTGGCGATCATGCCGCCGTGGTACTGGAAGTAGTCGTCGGAGTCGGCGATGTCGTGCTCGCGGGTGTCGACGTTCTTCGCCGCCACCGAGATCCGCTTGTAGGCGGATTCCATGTCGCCGCGCGCCTCGGTGCCCTCCAGGCCGCGGCCGTAGGCGTAGCCGCCCCACACCGCGTACACCTCGGCGAGGTCGGTGTCGTCGCGCCAGTTCTTGCTGTCCATCAGCGGCAGCAGACCGGCCCCGTAGGCGCCGGGCTTCGAACCGAAGATGCGCGTGGTGGCGCGGCGCTCGTCGCCGTGCCCGGCCAGGTCGGCCTGCGCGTGGGCGCGCACGAAGTTCTGCTCGTCCGGCTCGTCGAGCGCGGCGACCTTGCGGACCGCGTCGTCGAGCAGCGTCACCACGTGCGGGAACGCGTCGCGGAAGAACCCGCTGATCCGCACCGTCACGTCCACCCGCGGGCGGCCCAGCTCGTCGAGCGGGATCACTTCGAGCCCGTTGACGCGCCGCGACGCCTCGTCCCAGGTGGGCCGCACGCCCAGCAGCGCCAGCACTTCCGCGATGTCGTCGCCGGAGGTGCGCATCGCCGAGGTGCCCCACACCGACAGGCCCACCGAGCGCGGGTACTCGCCGGTGTCGGCGAGGTAGCGCTCGATCAGCGAATCGGCGATGGCGTGCCCGGTCTCCCAGGCGAGCCTGCTCGGCACCGCCTTCGGGTCCACCGAGTAGAAGTTCCGGCCCGTCGGCAGCACGTTGATCAGGCCGCGCAGCGGGGAACCGCTCGGGCCCGCGGGCACGTAGCCGCCGTCGAGGGCGTGCAGCGTCGCGGTCATCTCGTCGGTGGTGGCGTCCAGCCGCGGCACCACCTCGGTGACGGCGAACTCCAGCACCCGCACCACGTCGTCCGGCGCGTCGCCCAGCACCGAGCGGCACACCTCGACGACCGCGCCGAGCTCCCAGCCGCGCTCCTCCAGGCCCGCGACGAGCGCGTGCGCGGAGGTCTCCACGTCGTCCACGGTGCCGCGGGCGACGCTGCCGTCCTCCAGCATGCCCAGCGCCTCGCGCAGGCCGGGCAGCGCACCGCTCTGCCCGCCCCACACCTGGCGGGCGCGCAGCATCGCCAGCACCAGGTTCACCCGCGCCTCCCCGGTCGGGGCGGCGCCGAGGACGTGCAGGCCGTCGCGGATCTGCGCGTCCTTGATCTCGCACAGCCAGCCGTCGACGTGCAGCAGCATGTCGTCGAACTCGGCCTCGTGCGGGCGCTCGTCCAGGCCGAGGTCGTGGTCGAGCTTCGCGGCTTGCATCAACGTCCAGATCTGGCTGCGGATCGCGGGCAGCTTCGCCGGGTCCATCGCCGAGATCTGCGCGTGCTCGTCGAGCAGCTGCTCCAGCTTCGCGATGTCGCCGTAGCTCTCCGCGCGCGCCATCGGCGGCACCAGGTGGTCCACCAGCGTCGCGTGCACCCGGCGCTTCGCCTGGGTGCCCTCGCCCGGGTCGTTGACCAGGAACGGGTACACCAGCGGCAGGTCGGCCAGCGCCGCGTCCGGTGCGCAGGACGCCGACATGCCCGCGGTCTTGCCGGGCAGCCACTCCAGGTTGCCGTGCTTGCCGAGGTGCACCATCGCGTGCGCGCCGAACTCGTCGGTCATCCAGCGGTAGGCGGCCAGGTAGTGGTGGCTCGGCGGCAGGTCCGGGTCGTGGTAGATCGCGATCGGGTTCTCGCCGAACCCGCGCGGCGGCTGCACGACCACGACCACGTTCCCGGCGCGCAGCGCGGCCACCACGATCTCGCCGTCCGGGTCGTGCGAGCGGTCCACGAACTGCTCGCCCGGCGGCGGGCCCCAGTGCTGCTCGACGCTCTCCCGCAGGTCCTGCGGCAGCGTGGCGAACCAGTCGGCGTAGCGCTTCGCGGGGATGCGCACCGGGTTGCCGGACAGCTGCTCCTCGGTCAGCCAGTCCGGGTCCTGGCCACCGGCGGCGATCAGCGCGTGCACCAGCGCGTCGCCGTCCTGCGCGGCCACGCCGGGCAGCGCGTCCGGGCCGTCCGCCGGGCCGATGTCGTAGCCGGCCTCGCGCAGCCGCCGCAGCAGGCCCACCGCGCTCGCCGGGGTGTCCAGGCCGACGGCGTTGCCGATCCGGGAGTGCTTCGTCGGGTACGCCGAGAGCATCAGCACCAGCCGCTTGTCCGCGGCGGGCACGTGCCGCAGCCGCGCGTGCTTCACCGCGATCCCGGCGACGCGGGCCGCGCGCTCCGGGTCGGCGACGTACACCGGGAGGCCCTCGGCGTCGTTCTCCTTGAACGAGAACGGCACCGTGATCAGGCGGCCGTCGAACTCGGGCACCGCGACCTGGGTGGCCATGTCCAGCGGGGACAGGCCCTCGTCGTTGTCCTCCCACGCCTCGCGGCTGGAGGTCAGGGTGAGGCCCTGCAGGATCGGCACGTCCAGCGCGGCGAGCGCGCCCACGTCCCACGCCTCGTCGTCGCCACCGGCGGAGGCCGTCGCGGGCTTCGTGCCGCCCGCGGCCAGCACCGTCACGATCAGCGCGTCCGCCTCGCGCAACGTGTCCAGCAGGCCCGCTTCGGGGGCGCGCAGCGAGGCGCAGAACACCGGCAGCGCCTGGCCGCCCGCGTCCTCGATCGCCTCGGACAGGGCGTGCGCGAACGCGGTGTTGCCCGCCATGTGGTGCGCGCGGTAGTAGAGCACCGCGACCTTCGGGCCTTCGGTCCGGCGCGGGGTGCGCTCCAGCAGGCCCCACTTCGGCGTCTCCACCGGCGGTTCGAAGCCGTGGCCGGTGAGCAGCACCGTGTCGGACAGGAAGTTGAACAGCTGCGCCAGGTTCTCCGGCCCGCCCTGCGCGAGGTAGCCGTGCGCCTGCGAGCAGACGCCGCCGGGCACCGTGGAGCACTCCATCAGCTCGGCGTCCGGGGCCTGCTCACCGCCGAGCACCACGACCGGGCGCGGTCCGGCGAGCAGCGCGTCCAAGCCCTCCTCCCACGCGCGGCGGCCGCCGAGCAGCCGCACCACCACGAGGTCGGCGCCCTCCAGCAGCGGCGGCAGGTCGTCCACGCCGAGCCGAGCCGGGTTGCCGAGGCGGAAGTCCGCACCGCTGGCGCGTGCGCTGAGCAGATCGGTGTCCGATGTGGACAGCAGCAGGATCATGCGGCACGCTCCCGGCTGAGCAGGGACGCGGGCGTGCGGACAGGACGCATGGTCAACCTTCCTCGGGGTCCTCGCCCCGGAGTCGTCGGCACCCGGTGTGGCACCGGGCGGTGGCGGCGCCGGAGTGTCCTGGCTCCCGGATCGGCGCTCGCTCCGGCCTTCCCACCCGCGCGGCGCGCGGGCAGTGGCCTCGTACTCGGAGTCCGCTCCCCGGTGACAGTGGCGGGACCGCGCCGGACTCGCACCGGCTTCCTCCGCACGTCGCCGCCGACAACTCTCCGCAACGGGGCGATCGTTCGTCAAGTGGCCGATCGTGCGCACGCGGGAGAGATCCCGCACTCGGCCGGTCCGGCCGCCCGGTGAGGCGCATCGCGTTTTGCGGACGCGATCCGGGCGGGACGTAGTATCGACGGTCGCCGGTGCGCCCCCGAGTCCGCGCACCCCGGACAGCGGCGCCGTGCGCTGCGAGTTCCGGACCAGACCACGATCGACGAGAGCGGGGACGAGCGTGCCGCGACGAGCCGGACCCGACGCGTGCCCCGGCGCGCTGCGGGTGCACGAGGCCGCCGACGGGGGACTGGCCCGCGTCCGGGTGCCCGGCGGGCGGCTCGCGGCGCGGCAGGTGCGGGCGCTGGCGACCGCGGCCGCGCTGGGTGACGGCGGCTGGGAACTCACCTCGCGGGCGAACGTCCAGGTCCGCGGCCTGTCCGCGGCGGCGGTGCCGGAGTTCGCCGACCTGCTCGGCGCGGCCGGACTGCTGCCGTCGCCGACGCACGAGCGGGTGCGCAACGTCGTCGCCTCGCCGCGCACCCGCCCGGGGGCGCTGGACGTGCGCGCGGTGGCGGTGGAACTGGACGAGCGGCTGCGCGCCGACCCGGAGCTGGCGGAGCTGCCCGGCCGGTTCCTGTTCACCGCGGACGACGGCGGCGGCGAGGTGACCGCGCTGGGCGCGGACGTCGCGCTGCACCCGGCGGACGGCTCGGTTGCGGTGCTGCTCGCCGGGGCCGACCTCGGGCTGCGGGTGCCCGCGGCCGACGCGGCCCGCGCCGCGGTGCTCGCGGCCGCCGCGTTCCTCGCGGAGCGGGACCGGCTGGGTGCGGAGAGCTGGCGGCTCGCGGAACTGCCCGGCGGCGCGGAGCGGATCGCCGGCCGCGTCCGGGAGGAATTCCCCTGCACCCCGGCGGAATCCGTGGTCACGCCCGGTGATCCGGTGCGCACGCACGCCGAGCTGGGCGTGCTGGCCCGCGACGACGACCGGGTCGACCTCGCCCTCGGCGCACCGCTGGGACGGCTGGACGCCGCGCAGATCGCGGTGCTCGCCGCGCAGACCGAAGAGATCGCCGCCCGGACCGCCGCACCGCACCCGCTGCGGCTCACGCCGTGGCGCGCGCTGCTGCTCACCGACGTCCCCGCGGCCGAGGCGCCGCGCAGGCTCGCCGAGCTGGCCGCCGCCGGGTTCCTCACCGACTCGGGCGCGCCGCTGGCCGGGGTGACCGCCTGCACGGGCAGCCCCGGCTGCGCGAAGTCCCTCGCCGACGTGCGCGCCGACGCGCTGCGCACCACCCGGCCCGGCCCGCTGCCGGTGCACTGGGCGGGTTGCGCGCGCCGCTGCGGCCGACCGGCCGGGCCAGGAGTGGAAGTGCTGGCCACCGAGGCCGGCTACGAGGTCGGCGGCCGTGCCGCCGGCGATACGTCCGCCGCGCTCGACGCGGCACGGAGGGCAGTGTGAACACCGCAGACAGCACCGGCGGCTACGAGTACGTGCGCGACGGCGCGGAGATCTACCGCCGTTCGTTCGCCACGATCCGCGCTGAAGCGGAACTCGACGGCATGCCACCGGAAGTCGCCCAGGTCGCCGTCCGCATGATCCACGCCTGCGGCATGGTGGACCTGGTCCGCGACATCGCCTGGTCGCCGCGCGCGGTGCTCGCCGCCCGCGAGGCGCTGCGCGGTGGCGCACCGGTGTTCTGCGACGCCGCCATGGTCGCCGCGGGCGTCACCCGGGGCAGGCTGCCCGCCGACAACGACATCCTCTGCACCCTCGGTGACGAGCGGGTCCTCGGCCTCGCCGCGGAACTCGGCACGACCCGCAGTGCGGCCGCGATGGAGCTGTGGCGGGACCGGCTGGACGGGTCCGTGGTGGCCGTCGGCAACGCGCCGACCGCGCTGTTCCGGCTGCTGGAGATGGTCGACGCGGGCGCGGGCAGGCCCGCCGCCGTGCTCGGGCTGCCCGTCGGGTTCATCGGCGCCGCCGAATCGAAGCAGGCCCTGGCCGACCACCCGGCGCTGGAGCACCTGGTGGTGCACGGCCGCCGCGGCGGCAGCGCGATGGCCGTGGCCGCCATCAACGCGATCGCGAGCGAACAGGAGTGAGCAGCACCGTGGAGCAGGCAGGCAGGTTGTTCGGCGTCGGGCTCGGCCCGGGAGATCCGGAGCTGGTGACGGTCAAGGCCGCCCGGCTGATCGGCGAAGCCGACGTGATCGCCTACCACAGCGCCCGGCACGGCCGCAGCATCGCGCGTTCCGTCGCCGCCCCGTACCTGCGGGACGGCCAGGTCGAGGAACCGCTGGTGTACCCGGTGACGACCGAGACCACCGACCACCCGGGCGGCTACCAGGGCGCCATCGACGAGTTCTACGCCGACGCGGCCGAACGCCTCGCCGCGCACCTGGCCGCGGGCCGCACCGTGGCGCTGCTGTGCGAGGGCGACCCGTTCTTCTACGGCTCCTACATGCACATGCACAAGCGGCTGGTGGGCCGGTTCGAGGTGGCCGCGATCCCCGGCGTGACCTCGGTGAGCGGGGCGGCGGCGATGCTCGGCAGGCCGCTGGCGGAACGCGACGAGGTGCTGACGGTGCTGCCCGGCACGCTCGACCCGGACGTGCTCGCCGAGAAGCTGGCGGGCACCGACGCGGCGGCGGTCATGAAGCTGGGCCGCACCTTCGACGGGGTGAAGGCGGCGTTCGAGAAGGCGGGCCGGCTCGACGAGGCCTACTTCGTGGAGCGCGCCACCACCGACCGGCAGCGGTTGCTGCCGCTGGGCGAGGTGGATCCGGCGTCGGTGCCGTACTTCTCGCTGGCGCTGCTGCCGAGCCCGGTGAACGCGGACAGCCCGCTGAACCTGACCGACGCGTCCGGGGTACCCGTTTCCGCTGCGGCGCAACGGGAAACTCCCGAGCCCGCGCCGACGGCGAGCACCGGCGAGGTCGTGGTCGTCGGCCTCGGCCCGGCCGGTCCGCAGTGGACCACGCCGGAGGCGCACACCGCCGTCGCCGCCGCCGACGACCTCGTCGGCTACGGCCCCTACCTGGACCGGTTGCCGACGAACCCGCGGCAGCGCAAGCACGCCTCGGACAACCGGGTGGAGGCCGAGCGCGCCGAGTTCGCCCTGGACCTGGCGCGGCGCGGATCCCGCGTCGTCGTGGTGTCCTCGGGCGATCCGGGCGTGTTCGCGATGGCCAGCGCCGTGCTGGAGGTCGCCACCGAGGAGCGGTTCGCGGAGGTGCCGGTGCGGGTGCTGCCCGGCCTCACCGCGGCGCAGGCGGTGGCGAGCCGGATCGGCGCGCCGCTGGGCCACGACTACTGCGTGCTGTCCCTGTCGGACCGGTTGAAGCCGTGGGAGGTCATCGTCGAGCGGCTGGCCGCGGCGGCGAGGGCCGACCTGGCGATGGCCATCTACAACCCGGCCTCGCGCAGCCGCACCTGGCAGGTCGGCGCCGCCCGCGACGTGCTGCTGGAGCACCGCTCCCCGGAGACGCCGGTGGTGATCGGCCGCGACGTGGGCGGGCCGCAGGAGTCGGTGCGGGTGGTGCCGCTCGGCGAACTCGATCCGTCCGATGTGGACATGCGCTGCCTGCTGCTGATCGGCTCGTCCACCACGCGCTCGGTCGGCGGGACGGTGTTCACGCCGCGCCGCTACCCGGCGTGACGCAGCCGTTCCACAGCGGCGGCCACGGTCCCCACCACGGGCACCGGTGGTTCCGGCGGCCGCCGCACCAGCACCACCGCGACGCCCAGCAGCCGGGCCGCATCCAGCTTCGGACGGGTCATCGGGCCGCCGCTGTCCTTGGTGACCAGCACGTCGATGCGGTGCTCGCGCAGCAGCGCCACCTCGTCGTCGAACGCGAACGGGCCGCGGGCCAGCAGCAGCTCGGTGCGCGGCGGCAGCGGCGGTTCCGGTGGGTCCACGGCGCGCACCAGGAACCGCAGGTCCAGGTGCGCGAACCGGTGCACGCCCTGGCGCCCGGTGCTGAGGAAGATCCGCTCGCCCAGGCCGGGCAGCGCGGCGGCGGCCTCGTCCAGCGAATCCACCAGGTGCCAGTGCGGTTCCGGTTCCCAGCCGGGTCTGCGCAGCACCAGCAGCGGCAGGCCCGCCAGTGCGCAGGCGAGCACCGCGTTCGAGGTCATGGCGGCGGCGAACGGGTGCGTCGCGTCCACCACCTCGTCGATGCGTTCGGCGCGCAGCCACGCGGCGAGGCCCTCGGCACCGCCGAAACCGCCGATCCGCACCTCGCCCTCGGGCAGCCGCGGGTCGCGCACCCGGCCCGCCAGCGAGGAGATCACGTGCACCGCCGGTTCGCCGCCGAGCCGGGCGGCGAGCTCGCGGGCCTCCGCGGTGCCGCCGAGCACCAGCACTCGCCGCACCTCGACCATGCGGCCAGCCTAGGCGGTGCGCTATGACCGGCCAGGCGCTGCGCTACGGCTGGACGACCGGCGCCTGCGCCACGGCGTCCACCGCCGCCGCCTACACGGCGCTGCTCACCGGCGGGTTCCCCGATCCGGTGGGCATCGTGCTGCCGAAGGGGCACCGCCCCGAGTTCGCCCTCGCCAAGGAACGCCTCGGCGCCGGGTCGGCGATGGCGGCGATCGTCAAGGACGCCGGGGACGACCCGGACGTGACGCACGGCGCGCTGGTGTCGGCCACGGTCCGCCCCGCCGAACCCGGCGCCGGGGTGGTGTTCCGCGCCGGTCCGGGCGTGGGCACCGTGACGAAACCGGGCCTGCCGCTGCCGGTGGGCGAACCGGCGATCAACCCGGTGCCGCGCGAACTCATCCGCGGCGTCGTGCGGCAGGTCGCCGCCGAGCACGGCGGCAGCGGGGACGTGGTCGTGGAGATCTCCGTGGAGAAAGGGGAGGAACTGGCGCGGCGCACCTGGAACCCGCGCCTCGGCATCCTCGGCGGCCTGTCCATCCTCGGCACGACCGGCGTGGTGGTGCCGTACTCGTGCTCGGCGTGGATCGACAGCATCCGCCGCGGCGTGGACGTGGCCCGGGCCGCCGGGCTGGAGCACGTCGCCGGCTGCACCGGCAGCACCTCGGAGAAGCACGTCGACCGCACCTACGGCCTCGCGCCGGAGGCGATGCTGGACATGGGCGACTTCGCGGGCGCGGTGCTCAAGTACCTGCGGCGCCACCCGGTGCCCCGGCTGACGATCGCGGGCGGCATCGGCAAGCTCGCCAAGCTCGCCGACGGGCATCTGGACCTGCATTCGAAGCGGTCGCAGGTGAACTTCGCGCTGCTGGCCGGGATCGTGCGCGACGCGGGCGCCTCCGCCGAGTTCGCCGAGAGCATTCGCGGCGCCAACACCGCGCTGGACGCGCTCACCCGCTGCCAGGCCGAGGACATCCCGCTCGGCGACCTCGTCGCCGCCCGCTCCCGCGACTTCTGCCTGACCACCCTCCAGGGTGCCCCGATCGACGTCGAGGTCCTGGTCATCGACCGCGCGGGCACCCTCGTCGGCCACGCCCCGTTCCGCTGACCAGCGCCTACCGCATCGAGCGCCGGGCGGCTTCGGCGAAATCGGGGACGACTTCGCCGCGCTGTGCCAGCAACGAGTCGATCGTCTCGGGCGGCCTGCGCCTGGCGAGCACGGCGTCCCGCAGGCATTGCGAGATCAACTCCGGATCTTCGTCGAGCAGGTCCACCAGGAACGCGTCGGGATGTGTGGCCGCAACGCCGTGTTCCCTCAGATCGCGGGGCCGGAAAATCGTCCAGGTTCGCGGTGACGGTGACCTCAGCGCCGCCGTGCACCGCTGCGGCGAGCACGTGTCGATCCTCAGGCGCGTTGGCGAGCACGGGCATCAACCACTCGTAGTCGGTGACCTCGGCCTGCGGGAAGGCGGTGCGCATCGCACCAGCGGGACGCATCCGATCCGGGGGCGGAGCGCGTCGCGGGAGGTGATCGGGAACGGGATGTCCCGGGGGTCAGGAGGGCAGGCCGAGGGCGGCGGTGGTGACCGCATCGGGGTGCCCGGCCTGCCGCCAGTGCACGCGGGCCGGGAGGCCGAGGAGGGGGCCGTGCGGGTCGAATCCGCTCGCGCGGTAGGCGACGGCCTCGTCGTGGGAGTACACGATCACGACGTCGACGACGCCGGACGGCCAGTGCCGCACGTACAGCAGGGCGTCCAGCCGGCCGCCGTCGTCGTGCACCGGAACTCCCCGGAATCCCCGCGCTACGAGGCAGTGCAGGTTGTCGATCGCGTTCATGGCGCGAACTCCGTTCGAGGGGTGTCGAGGCGGGTCGGTCTCGGTGCGGGCGGGGTTCGGGAC
>NZ_JAIUKB010000204.1:0-9036 GCF_020176785.1 Saccharopolyspora sp. 6V
AGGACAGCGTTTTCTCCTGTGGCGGAGCCACCGGTGAAAACGATCCCGCAGCGAGGAGGGCGCTGAGGTTCCGCCACCCCAGTGCTAGGCAGCAGAAGAGCAGGACGGAGCACTAGCGGAGAGAGCTCAGCTGCGGCAGCGGGTCGTCGAGTACAGGTGGCTGTCGGGGAAGGACGACGCCGTCAGCACCGCACCGACCACCACCACCGCGGTCCGGGTGATCCCCGCCGCCCGCACCGCCGCCGCGATGTCGCCGAGCGTCCCCCGCAGCACCACCTCATCGGCGCGGCTCGCCGCGGCCACCACCGCCACCGGGCAGTCCGCGCCGTAGTTCGGCACCAGCTGCTCCACCAGCTCCTCGATCCGGTTCACCGCCAGGTGCAGCACCATCGTCGCCCGGCTGAGCCCCAGCGTCGCCAGGTCCTCGCCCGCGGGCATCGGCGTCGCCTGCGCCGAGGTGCGGGTGAGCACCACGGTCTGCCCGACGCCCGGCACCGTGAGCTCGCGCTGCAACGCCGCCGCCGCGGCGGCGAACGCGGGCACCCCGGGCACCACGTCGTAGGGCACGCCGACCGCGTCGAGGCGGCGCATCTGCTCGGCGACGGCGCTGAACACCGACGGATCGCCGGAGTGCAGCCGCGCCACTTCCAGCCCCGCCTCGTGCGCGGCGACGAGCTCGGCGAGGATCGCGTCCAGGTCCAGGTTCGCGGTGTCCACCAGCCGCGCCCCGTCCGGGCAGTGCTCCAGCAGCTCCACCGGCACCAGGCTGCCCGCGTACAGGCACACCGGGGACGCGGCGAGCACGTCCTGCCCGCGCACCGTGATCAGGTCAGCGGCACCGGGGCCGGCGCCGATGAAGTGCACCGTCATTTCGCCACCGTCCACTGGGTGATGCGCATCGCGGGCCGCCAGCCGGTGAACCCGCCGACGGGGGAGGCATGCTCCGCCGCGATCCGCACCAGCTCTCCGCCGCAGCGGGCGTACCAGTCCGCCACCAGGACCTCCGATTCGATCGTCACCGCGTTCACCACGAGCCTGCCGCCCGGTCGCAGCACGTCCCAGCACCGCTGCAGCACTCCCGGGACCGTCGCGCCGCCGCCGACGAACACCGCGTCGGGCGCCTCCAGGTCGTCCAGCGCGCCGGGCGCGGCACCGACGACCACGTCCAGGCCGGGCACGCCGAGGGTCATCGCGTTCGTCGTGATGCGGGCCGCCCGGTCCTCGCGGTGCTCGACGGCGATCGCGCGGTTCGCCGGGTCGCAGCGCATCCACTCGATCGCGATGCTACCGGCGCCCGCACCCACGTCCCACAGCAGTTCACCGGGCGTCGGGGCGAGCCGGGAGACGGTGAGGGCGCGCACGTCCCGCTTGGTCAGCTGCCCGTCGTGCTGGAACGCCTCGTCCGGCAGCCCGGGCGTGCGGGGCCTGCGTTCGGCGTCGTCGTCGGGGGAGCAGTGCACGGCGATCACGTTCAGCGCCGCCACCTCCGGGTGCGGCCAGCGGGCCGCCGTCGCCGCCACCCGGGACTCGCCCGGCCCGCCGAGGTCGCCCAGCACCGCCATCGAGCTGCCGCCGAAACCCCGCGCCACCAGCAGCGCCGCCACCCGCGCCGGGGTCTGCGCGTCCGAGCTGAGCACCACCAGGCGGCGGCCCGGCTGGATCTCCGGGTGCAGCAGCTCGGCGTGCCTGCCCACCAGGCTCACCACGGACACGTCCTGCTGCGCCCAGCCCATCCGGGCGCACGCCAGCGCCACCGACGACACCTGCGGCAGCACCCGCAGCCGCTCCGCGCCCAGCACCCGCGCCAGGGTGGCGCCGACGCCGTGGAACATCGGATCGCCGCTGGCCAGCACGCAGATCGCGCGGCCCGCGTGCTCCTCGAACAGGCCGGGCAGCGCGGGCAGCATCGGCGACGGCCAGGCCACCGGCTCCGCGGTGCCCGGCGGCAGCAGGTCCAGCTGGCGGCGGCTGCCGAACACCACGTCGGCGGCGGAGATCCGCTGCCGCGCCACCTCGGTCAGGCCGTCCCAGCCGTCCGCTCCGATGCCCACCACGTCGACCGGTTCCCGCTGCTCGCTCACCTCACCACCTCACCACGCGCGGCCGCGGCGAGCGCGATCAGGTGCGCGCGCTTGACCTTGACGCGCGGGTCAGGGGTTAGCGTCCGCCCGCTCCAGCCACGACCGGGAGGAACCCGATGTCCCGCACGTCCCGCGAGGTCCGCCTCGCCCACCCGCCCGCAGGCCTGCCCACCGCACAGGACTTCACCGTCGTCGAGACCGCCGTCCCCGAGCCGGGGCCGGGGGAGCTGCTGGTGCGCAACCTCGGCTTCCAGGTCTTCGGCGCGGCCGTCACCACCGCCCTCGGCCAGGACGTGGCGAATTTCCCCGGTCTGCACCCGGGCGGCGTGCCGTTCGGCCCCGCCGTCGGCGAGGTCGTCGCGGGCGGCGGGTTCGCCCCCGGTGACCTGGTGTCGCACGGCGCGGGCTGGCGCGAGTTCGCGGTGCTGCCCGCCGACCGGTGCGCGCCGCTCGGCGACGCGCTGCCCGACCCGCTGCTGCACCTCTCGCACGGCTGGACCGGCTACGCCGCGCTCACCCGGATCGCGCCGGTGCGGCCCGGGGACGCGGTGTTCGTCAGCAACGCGGCCGGGGCGATCGGCTCGCTGGCCGGTCGGATCGCGCGGCTGCTCGGCGCGGGCCGGGTGGTGGGCAGCGTCGGCTCCCCGGAGAAGGCGCGGCGGCTCGTCGACGAGCTCGGCTACGACGCCGCCGTGCTGCGCGGGGAACCGCTGGGCGAGCAGCTCGCAGCGGCCGCACCGGACGGGCTGGACGTGGTCGTCGACCTCGTCGGCGGCGAGCAGCTGCGGGCCGCGGTCGAGGCCGCCCGCCCGCACGCCCGGATCGCCCTCACCGGCGCGCTCACCGCGCAGTACGCCACCGCGGGACCCCGGATGCGAGCACCGGTGGACCTGGACCTCGCGCAGCTGATCCTCAAGAGCGTCCGCGTCACCGGGTTCCGCGCCGACGACCACCCGGACGCGCTGCCGGAGTGGAACGAGCGGTTCGCGAGCTGGCTGCGCAACGGCGAGATCGACTTCCCGCACACCAGGATCAGCGGAATCGACCGGGCGCCGCGGGCGTTGGAGGACCTGCTGGCCGGGCGCCACGTCGGTGCCGTGCTGGTGGAACCCTAGGAAGACCGGCGCGGGGACGAGCAGGAGGAGCGCGGATGCGGATCGGCGACGCGGCGGCAGCGGCGGGCACCACCCCGCGCACCCTCCGGTTCTACGAGCAGCGCGGCCTGCTCGACCCGCCCGAGCGCACCGCCACCGGGCAGCGCACCTACCGGGAGCGGGACGTGGCGCGGGTGCGGATCGTCCGGCAGCTGCTGGCGCTCGGGCTCACCGTCGAGGACGTGGCCTCGATGGCGCGCTACCTGCACCTGATCGAGGGGGATGCGCTGCCGGAGCGCGGAATTCCGCTCGACCTCCCCGGGCAGGAGCAGCTGCTGCGGGACGCCACCCGGGTCGCGGGCGACCGGCTGGCCGCGCTGGACGCGG
This sequence comes from Saccharopolyspora sp. 6V, assembly GCF_020176785.1. Taxonomy (NCBI): domain Bacteria; kingdom Bacillati; phylum Actinomycetota; class Actinomycetes; order Pseudonocardiales; family Pseudonocardiaceae; genus Saccharopolyspora; species Saccharopolyspora sp. 6V. Next base: position 3,563 of record NZ_JAIUKB010000204.1, read on the forward strand.
AGATCGCCCGCCTCAGCCGCTTCCGCGACCTCCTCGCCGCCTGCCACGCGCACGTCGAGCGCGCCCCGGCCACGCGCTCCGGCTGAGCCGGGGCACCGCGTCAGAGGTTGCTGAGGGCCCTGGTGACGGTGATCTCGATGACGACGCGGTTCGGGTTGGGCCGAGGCGGGCGGCCGTAGCGGGCTTCGGCGCGGGCTTCGGCGTCGGCGCGGAACTCCGGGTCGTCCCGGACCACCGCGACGCCCTCCACCGTCGCCCAGCGGCGACCGTCCACCTGGCACAGCGCCACCCGGGCCCCGGCGGCACCGGCGGCCCGGACGCGCCGCGCCTTGTGCGAACCGGCCGAGCACAGCACCCGGGCGGTGCCCGCCGAGACGTCCAGCGTGGAGTTCACCGGCACCACGTGCGGAGTGCCGTCCGGGCGCACCGTCGTCAACGTGGCCACGTGCGGTTCCGCCCAGAACGACAGGAAGCCCGCGCTCGCGGCGGCGAGGTCGACGGCGCGCGAGGACGCCACGCTCAGCCCGCCCAGGACTGGCGGGAGCGCTGCGGGCGCTGCCCGCCGCGGGAGTTCGGGCCGCCGCGCCTGCTCCGGTCGCCGCCGCGCTGGTCGTCGAAGGACGGGCGGCCGCGCTGGTCGCCGCGGGCCGGCCGGTCTTCGCGGGCCGGACGTCCCTGGCCCTCGCGGCCGCGGCCCTGGCCTTCGCCGCGCGGCGGACGCGGTCCGCCCTGCCTGCGGCCGCCGCCCTTCGGGCCGCCGCCGCGCGAGGGCGTCTCCTTGCGCGGTTCGACGACGGCGACACCGCTGGGCTCGCGGGCCCCGGTCAGCCGCTCCAGTTCCGCGTCCTGCGGCGAGATCTTCGTGGTCGTCGCGTTCACCCCGGCCTTCGAGGCCATCTGCTGGAAGGCGCGCTTCTGGTCGTCGGTCACGATCGTGACGACGGTGCCGGTGGCGCCGGCGCGGGCGGTGCGGCCCGCGCGGTGCAGGTAGTCCTTCGGGTCCGCCGGCGGCTCCACGTGCACGACCAGGCTCACGTCGTCGACGTGGATGCCGCGGGCCGCGACGTTGGTGGCGACCAGGGTTTCGGTGGTGCCCGCGCGGAACTCGTCGAGGATGCGGGTCCGGGCGTTCTGCGCCTTGCCGCCGTGCAGCGCGCCCGCGCGCACCCCCGACGCGCGCAGCTTCTTCGTGAGCCGGTCGGCGTGGTGCTTGGTGCGCACGAACATGATGGTGCGGCCGTCGCGAGCGGCGATGCGGGAGAGCACGGAGAGCTTGTCGTCCGCGGACACCAGGAACTGGTGGTGGTCCATGCTGTCCACGCTGGCCGCGGGCGGTGCCAGCGAGTGCACCACCGGGTCGTTCATGTACTCGCGCACCAGCTTGTCCACGTCCCCGTCGAGGGTCGCGGAGAACAGCAGCCGCTGGCCGTCGGCCGGGACCAGGTCGAGGATCTCGCGGACCTGCGGCAGGAAGCCCATGTCGGCCATCTGGTCGGCCTCGTCCAGGGCGGTGCGCTCCACCTCGGACAGCACGCAGGTGCCCTGCCGCACGTGGTCGGACAGCCGGCCGGGCGTGGCGACGAGCACGTCGACGCCGCGGCGCAGCGTGTCGGCCTGGCGGTTGAACGGCATCCCGCCGACGACCTCGCGCACGTACAGGCCCAGCGACTTCGCCAGCGGCTTCAGCGCGGTGGTGACCTGCGTCGCGAGTTCGCGGGTGGGCACCAGCACCAGGCCGCGCGGGTGCAGCGGCCGGGCGCTGCCGCGCTGCATCGCCAGCAGCGGCAGGCCGAACGCGAGGGTCTTGCCGGACCCGGTCTGGCCGCGGCCGAGCACGTCGCGGCCGCTGAGCGCGTCCGGGATGGTGGCGGCCTGGATGGGGAACGCCTGCTCCAGCCCGGCCTCGGCGAGCGCGGCCACCAGCTTCTGCGGCAGGCCCAGCGAGTCGAACGGCGCCGGGTCGACCGCGGTCACGCCGACCTGGTCGAACAGGCTCGGAGCGGGTGCCGCGGCGGGCTTGGAGCCGCGACGGCGGGGGCGCCGGGAGCGGGCGGCGGGGGACGAGTCAGGACGCACTGCGAACCTCCGGGAACTGGCACGTCTCGGGGAGGTAGCGCGTCGTGCGCTGATCACAAGGACGAGCCCGGCGCATCGACGGCGCCGCTGGTGGATGTCGGAGCACCGGAGCCGGGGAGGACCGATCGCCAACGGGGGCCGGTCTCACTCGCCGGGATCGTCCCGTGCGAGCGGTTGTCCAGTGCGCCCGCAGTCTACCCGATGTGGTCATCGGATCGGCCCGGCGGGGCCGCGTTCAAGATCAACTACGGTCGCGGGGCGTGCCGCCGCGGCAGCTCTCGGTGAGCGTTCCGGTGCGCGGTCCCCGGTCGGCGGCGGGAGCGGTCAGGCGGGGACGACCACGCACAGCGCCCGCTCGGACTCCTGCTCCACCCGCATCCCGGCGCCGCGGGCCAGCCGCAGCACGCCGTCCACATCGGCCGGTTCGTCCGCGGCGGCGGCCAGCACCCGGGCCAGCCGCCCCTTGTGGGACTTGTTGTGGTGGCTGACGACCTTGCGCGTTCCGTCCGCCGATTCCGACAGCACCCGCACCGACACCGCCCCCGGGACCCGCGCCAGATCGGCGTACGCGCCCGAGCGCAGGTCCACCACGAAGTCGTCCGCGCCCTGCAGCACCGGCTCCAGCACCGGCCGCCACACCGTGCGCAGCCCGCCGAACCCGGGCAGCGCGCTGCCGCCCGACAGCCGGTAGGCGGGGATCCGGTCCGCGCCGCGCACCAGCCCGAACAGCGCCGAGGCCACCGCCAGCCGCGCGTCCGCCCGGGACCGCTCCGGCGCGGGCAGCGAGCGCACGTCCAGCGCGTCGAACAGCACCCCGGTGTAGCGCTCCAGGCCCGGCGCCGTCGGCGAGTCGAACAGCGCAGCGTTGCGCTCCACCTCGGCGGTCTGCCGCGCGGAGATGCCCAGCGCGGACAGGCTCGCGGGCACGTCCGCCGCCAGCGAGCGCAGCGCCTCCGCCAGCTTCCGCCGCGTCGGCGTCAGCTCCGGGTGCGCGAGCGCGTCCAGCTCCAGCGGCGGCCCGTCGCCGCCGGCGGCCTTGGTCTCGGAAGGGGGCAGCAGCACCAGCACGGTCGGCCAGCGTAGTGGACGGTCACCCGGTGCTGACCGGCGCACCGCACCGGCAATCCGCTGGCATCAGCCCCGGTAGCTGCCGATACCCTCGACGGATCGCCGCACCCCACCGACCAGCACGAGGAGCGCCCGCCGTGATCACGAGGATGTCGACGTTGTTCTTGCGAACCCTTCGCGAGGATCCGGCCGACGCCGAGGTGCCGAGCCACAAGCTGCTCGTGCGCGCCGGGTACGTGCGCCGCGCCGCCCCGGGCGTCTACTCGTGGCTGCCGCTGGGCCTGCGCGTGCTGCGCAGCGTCGAAGAGGTCGTGCGCCAGGAGATGGACGCCATCGGCGCCCAGGAGATCCACTTCCCCGCGCTGCTGCCGCGGGAGCCCTACGAGCAGTCGAACCGGTGGACCGAGTACGGCCCGCTGCTGTTCCGCCTCAAGGACCGCAAGGGCGCCGACTACCTGCTGGGGCCGACGCACGAGGAGCTGTTCACCCTCACCGTCAAGGGAGAGTACAACTCCTACAAGGACTACCCGGTCATGCTGTACCAAGTGCAGACCAAGTACCGGGACGAGGAGCGGCCCCGGGCGGGCATCCTGCGCGGCCGCGAGTTCGTCATGAAGGACTCGTACTCCTTCGACCTCGACGACGAGGGGCTGGAGAACTCGTACCGGCTGCACCGGGACGCCTACATCCGGATCTTCGACCGGCTGGGCCTGCGCTACGTGATCGTCGCCGCGACCTCCGGCGCGATGGGCGGCTCCGCCTCCGAGGAGTTCCTCGCCGAGAGCCCCACCGGTGAGGACACCTTCGTGCGCAGCACCGAATCCGGCTACGCGGCCAACGTCGAAGCCGTCGTCACCCCGGTGCCCGAAGCCGAGTCCATCGAGGACAAGCCGGCCGCGCAGGTGCACCACACGCCCGGCACGCCGACCATCGAGACCCTGGTCGACCACCTCAACGGCGCCGGGCTGGGCCGCGAGTTCACCGCCGCCGACACCCTGAAGAACGTGCTGGTCAAGACCCGCGAACCGGGTGCGCAGGAGTGGAAGCTGCTGGCCATCGCGGTTCCCGGCGACCGCGAGGTCGACTTCAAGCGCCTCGAAGCCGCCGTGGAACCCGCCGAGGTCGCGCTGCTCGACGAGGCCGACTTCGCCGCGAACCCGTTCCTGGTGAAGGGCTACATCGGCCCGAAGGCGTTGCAGGACAACGGGATCCGCTTCCTCGCCGACCCGCGCATCGTGCCAGGCACGGCGTGGGTCACCGGCGCCGACCAGGCCGACCACCACGTGGTGGACCTGGTGTGCGGCCGCGACTTCACCCCCGACGGCACCATCGAGGCCGCCGAGGTCCGGGAAGGCGACCTCGCGCCCGACGGCGGCGGCACCCTCGTCGCGGCCCGCGGCATCGAGATCGGGCACATCTTCCAGCTGGGCCGCAAGTACGCCGACGCGTTCGGGCTGGACGCGCTCGGCCAGGACGGCAAGCCGAAGCGGATCACGATGGGCTCCTACGGCATCGGCGTGTCCCGCCTGGTCGCCGCCATCGCCGAGCAGAGCCACGACGAGCTCGGCCTGGTGTGGCCGCGCGTGATCGCCCCCGCCGACGTGCACGTGGTCATCGCGGGCAAGGACGAGACGGTCCGCGAGGGCGGCGAGCGGCTCGCCGCGGAACTCGACGGGGCCGGGGTGCGGGTGCTGCTGGACGACCGGACCTCCTCGCCCGGCGTCAAGTTCGCCGACGCCGAACTCGTCGGCGTGCCCACGATCCTCGTCGTCGGCAAGGGTCTCGCGAAGGGCGTCGTCGAGGTCAAGGACCGCGCCACCGGCGAGCGCGAGGAGATCGACGTGGACAAGGCCGTCGAGCACCTGGTGAACGTCGTCCGCGGCTGACCGCCACCGACGACCGGGCTGCGCCGTCCCCGCCGCGGGGACGGCCCAGCGCTCACCGGCCGCGCCGCCGGTCCGACGTGGACGATCGGGACCGGAGGAAGCGGAGGAGCGCCAGCGCGCACACCACCAGCATCCCCGCGGCGACGGACGCGAGGTGCCCGGCGGGCACCGCCGTGAGCGAGTAGCCGAGCACCGCACCCACCATCGCCACGTCCGGCCACCACAGCGCGAACGGCAGCGCGACGGCGACGCGGTCCCGCACGGCCACCAGCACCGCCATCGGCACCGCGACCGCCCACCACGCCCACAGGGCCGCCGATCCGTGCCCGGACCAGACCAGCGCGACCTGCAGCAGCACCAGCGCGGGCAGCACCAGGACGGGGATCAGCGGGGGCCGCGGTCGCGCGGCCGGCGCTGGATCCGCGGGGAAGCGGGGGCTCGGCG
>NZ_JAIUKB010000205.1:0-8969 GCF_020176785.1 Saccharopolyspora sp. 6V
ACAGCGATTTCTCCTGTGGCGGAGCCACCGGTGACATCGATCCCGCAGCGGGGGAACCGCTGAGGTTCCGCCACCCGAGTGCTACGCAACACGAGTTCGGAAGGCAGGCAGTTCACATGACATCGACCGTTGAGAAGGCCGCACGGCTGCAAGAACTGCACGCGGCACCCGAACTGCTGCTCGTCGTCAACGCGTGGGACGCGATCACCGCGAAGGTGGTCGCCGAGACCCCGGGCACGAAGGCGCTGGCCACCCCGAGCCACGGCATCGCGGCCTCCCGCGGCTACCCCGACGGGGAGCGGATCCCGCGCGACGAGATGATCGCCGAGGTCGGACTGATCGTGCGCGTCGCCGGGGACCTGCCGGTGACCGCGGACCTGGAGGCCGGCTACGGCGACCCGGGCGGCACCATCGCCCGCGCCATCGACGTCGGCGCCGTCGGCGCGAACCTCGAAGACCAGATGAAACCGCTGGACGAGGCGGTGCGGGCCGTGGAGGCCGCGGTGTCCGCCGCGCGCTCGGCCGGGGTGGACTTCGTGCTCAACGCGCGCACCGACGCGTTCCTCAAGGCGGGCGACCGGGACCCGGAGGCGGTGCTCGACGAGGCGATCACCCGGGGCCGGGCCTACCTGGACGCGGGCGCGTCGAACTTCTTCGCGCCCGGCAAGCTCACCGAGGACCAGATCTCCCGGCTCGTCGCGGAACTGGGCGAGCGGAAGGTGAACATCATCGGCGTGCCCGGCTCGGTGCCGCTGGAGACCGCGCAGCGGCTCGGGGTGTCCCGGGTGTCCTACGGGCCGTGGAGCCAGAACGTGGCGCTCACCGCGCTCGCCGAGCTGGCCGAGGATGTCTACGCCGGCGGCGGCCTCCCCGAGGGGACCCGGAAGCTCAACTGACGCCTCGGGTGCGCGGCCCTTTCCCGTGTCCGCGCGGTCGGCACCCGCACCGCCTGCCAGCCCGGAGCGTGCCCGGCCGCCGGGTGCGCGGTGATGCCGGGCTGAGCGCACCGCTCCGCCGCACCGCGGACGTCACGCTCGCGGCGGATGCTCCGCGGTGCTCGAGCTGCCTACGCTGGCGGTGCTGTGGGGCTTCGCGGTCGGCGGCGGGAGGGCCGGTGTCCACTTCCGGGGGGTTCGAAGCGCTGGTCGTGCTCCGCGCGAAGCAGGGCGAGTTCGCCGCGCTCCACGCCGTGGACGAGCGGGCGCACGTCGAGCGCGTGCAGCCGCTGCTCGAATTCATCCCGAACGGATCGACACCGGCGGGTCAGCTGGACGGGGCGGAGGCGGTGGCGCGGCGGCTGCACGGGCTCGGCCGCACGATCATGGTCGACGCCGCCGAAGTGACCGGCGCACCCGGGTTCGGGGCAGGCCCGGTGGGCGCGCTCGGGGAACTGGCCGACCGGCTGGCGCATCCGGTGGACCTCTTCGACGAGCAGGTGCCGGTTCCGTTCCTCCCGGTCGTCCGCGGCACCGCGACCGCTGCCGAGCTCCCCGTGCTCGGACGCCTCTGCCAGGAGCTCGGGGCGGGCGGGGCGCTGCGGATCGGGACGGCCGCGGCGGATCGGGACGTGGTCGAGCGGCTGCTCGACGGGCTGCGGGTCGTCCCCGCCGACCTCGATCTCATCGTCGATCTCGGTTATCTGCCGGAGCTGCCCGCGCGGGTCGTCGATCGGGCCGCCGCCGCGGTCGGTGCCGCGACCGGGTGCGGGCCGTTCCGATCGGTCAGCGTGCTGAGCGGTTCCATCCCCCGGTCGCTCGACCGCACCTCGCTCTGGGAGCAGCCGCGCGTCGAGGAGCGGCTGTGGCGCTGGCTGGTCGAGGACGGGCGCACCGACCTCCGGCTCGGTGACTACGGCATCGCGCACCCGGTGATCGGCGAGGGGTATCGCAGCAAGCACGTCGCCCTCCGGTACTCCTGCCCGGACCACTGGCTGTACTCGCGCGAGCGGGAACCGGTCGCGGACGGCGCGGTGGAGGCGGAGAGCGGGCGGGCGCGCACCGTCCGGTCGGTGTGCCGGAACCTCGTCGAGTCCGACGGGTACGCGGGGCCCGAATTCTCCTGGGGCGACCGGGAAATTCTCGACGCGGCGGAGGGCCGGGGCAGCGGGCTCGGCGCGACGAGCAAGCCGCCCGCGCTCGCCACATCGCACCACCTCGCCTACCTCGCCGCCCACGCCGCGTAGCGGGAGCCCGGGGGTCCGCACGGGACCGACGTGTCCGATGTGGACTCCATCGGACACCGCCGCACCACCGCGCCCGAACCGGGGGGTGGCTTTGCGCGCCGCCGATCTTGCCGGTACCTTGCGTGGCATGGTTCTAGACGAGAGCGGCGTGCTCACCCACTTGCGCCGCGGAGTGCTGGAGTACTGCATCCTCGCGATGGTCGACGTCGAACCGCTGTACGGCCTGGAGATCGCGCGCAGGCTCGGCGAGCACGACATCCTGCTGCAGAGCGAGGGAACGCTGTACCCGCTGCTCGCACGCCTCCGGCGGCAGGGACTCGTGGAGACCAGCCAGGTGAAGTCCACCTCCGGCCCGCCGCGCCGCTACTACGCGCTCACCGCGGAGGGCAGGACGGCGCTGGCCACCTTCCGCAGCACCTGGTCCACCTTCCGCAACGCCGTCGATTCCGCCATGACAGGAGAACAACGATCGTGACCAAGACCCACGCCCGCGTGCACAGCTACCTGGAAGAGCTCAACGACCTGTTGCGCGACGCACCCGCCTCCGTCCGCCGCGACGTGATCGCCGGCGTGCACGAGCACTTCGACGCCAGCGTCGGCCCGGACGCGGACGCGGCCACCGTCGACGACGCCATCGAGCGGATGGGCACCCCCGAGCAGGTCGCCGCGGAGGCGGGTGTCGAGCCCGGCCGCGCGCAATCCGCCCGGCAGGGTTCCGTGCTCGCCGCAGCGCTGGCCTGCCTCGCCCTGGCAGGCGCCTGCTCGCTCACCTACCTCATCGGCGGCCTCATGGCGCTGTCCGCGGGCTTCGACGCCGACCCCGACTGGGAGATCAACGGCGCCACCGCGGCCGCCGCCATCGTGCTCTCGTTCGCGGCCTGGCTCTGCGGCACGGTGCTCGTGGCCGTGAACCGCTCCTGGTCGCGGCGGCAGAAGGCGCTGCTGATCGCCTCCTGGCCCGCGGCCCTGGTCCTCTCCGAACTCTGCAACCTGCCCACCGGACCGCTGTTCGCGGTCAACGTGATCAGCTTCGTCGTGCAGGGCGTCATCGGGGTCCTCGTCGTCGTCGCCCTCGCCAAGCTCTGGTTCGCGACACGGAGCTGACGGGAATGCCTGCCGCCCGCGGGGGCGGCGCCCCCCCCGGCGGGGGGGGGGGGGGGCCCCCCCCCCCCCGGCGGGGCCCCCCCCCCCCGGGGGGGGCCCCCCCGCCCCCCCCCCCCCCCCCCCCCGCCGCGCGCCCCCCCCCCCCCCCCCCCCCCCCCCCCCCCCCCGCGCCCCCCCCCCCGCCCCCCGGGCCGGTTCCGCTGCCGACCTCAGCCGCGGAGGAAGCCCAGCAGCGCTTCGTTGAACCGCTCGGGGTGGGAGGCGTTGATGGCGTGCGGACCGTTCTCGACCACCACGAGTTCGCTGTTCGCGAGCGCCTCGGCGGAACGCCGCCCGCTGACCTCGAACGGCACGATGGCGTCCGAGTCGCCGTGGATCACGAGGGTCGGCACGGTGATCTCGGCGAGGTCGCCGCGGAAGTCGGTGCGGCCGAACGCGGCGATGCAGTCCAGGGTGCCCTTCGGGGACGCGAAGGACGCGATCGTCTGCGCGTGGGCGCGCTGCTGCTCGCTGACCAGCAGCCGCCCGTTCGCGGAGAAGAAGTCGGTGGTGAAGCCCTCCAGGAAGGCGATCCGGTCGGTGCGGACCCCGTCCTCGAACCGGGCGATCGTCGCGTCGTCCAGGCCACCGTCCGGGTTCTCGGCGGTCCGGTGCAGGTACGGCGGCACCGCGGCCGCGAGCACGGCCTTGTCGACCCGGCCGGAACCGCGGGTGCCGAGGTAGCGGACCACCTCTCCCCCGCCCATGGAGAACCCGACGAGCGTCGCCCCGCGCACGTCGAGGTGGTCCAGCAAGGCGTGCAGGTCGGCCGCCAGGGTGTCGTAGTCGTACCCGCCCCACGGCTGGGAGGACCGGCCGAAACCGCGGCGGTCGTAGGTGATCACGCGGTACCCCGCGTCGATGAGCACCGGGACCTGCGGCTCCCAGGAACGTCCGCTGAGCGGCCAGCCGTGGATCAGCACGACGGGCGGGCCGGAGCCGTGGTCCTCGTAGTGCAGCTCGATCGGGCTGCCGTTCTCGGTCCCGACGGTGACGGCGGGCATGGGCTCCTCCGGTGCGGTCGATGCCGGTTGCGCGCCATCCGCATGCCCTCTCGGCCGCCGCACCAAACCTCCGGCCGTGCCGGAGCGCCGCGCGGAGCGCCCGCGCGACCGGTTCCGACCCTCCCGAAGCTCGGCGCGAGTCCTGGATCAGCGCCCGCAGCAGCGGGACATTCCGCGCCACAGCAGGTCGATGAGGGCTTCGGTCTGGGCCCGCCAGGGGCCGCGCTGGTCGAGGAAGAGGAGGCCGCCGAGGCCGCGCAGCACCACCTCGGGGTCAAGGCCTGCGCGGACGGTCCCGGCTTCGACGTTGGCGGCGAGCAGCGTGGCCACCGAGCCGACCAGTGCTTCGTGCGCGGTCTTGGGCAGCTCGCCGCGGGCGGCGGTGGCGGCGCTGAGCGCGTTCGCGAGGCCGCGCTTGGTCATCATGTAGTGCGCCAGGTGGTCGGTGGTCCACACCCGGAACGCCTGCTCCGGCGGGTGGTTCTCCAGCAGGCTGGGCACCACCTCGACCAGGTGCCGCACCTCCCGCTGGTAGACGGCGAGGATGAGGTCCTCCGGTGCCGGGAAGTGGCGGTAGACGGTGCCGACACCGACTCCGGCATGCTTGGCGATCGCGTTGAACGACACCTCGCCGCAGCTCGTCAGCGATTCGGCGGCGGCCGCGAGGATCAGCTCGTGGTTGCGCCGCGTGTCGGCGCGCCGGTGGTTCACCGCTCCCGTGCTCATCGTTCCCTCCCCTTCCGCTCCGCCCCCGAGAGCCTCCTGACCTGCGTGAAAAGACCGCGCCTAGGCATGTTTGCCGACCGGATACTAATCCGCTAGCCTCGATGAGGACAGCGGATTTTTATCCGGTTCCCGGCGCGGCGTCGTGCGCGACGTGGCCACCACCCCACCACATCATGCCGCCCGGCTCCGGGGCGCGGTTCCAGCGGAGAAAGAGTTCCTTTGCACATCTCACTCGAAGTCAACGGCAGCCAGGAGCAGCTCGACGCCGAACCCGGCGTGACGCTGCTGGACGCGCTGCGCGAACGGCTCGACATCACCGGCCCCAAGAAAGGTTGCGACCGCGGCCAGTGCGGTGCGTGCACCGTGCACGTCGACGGCCGCCCCGTGCTCTCCTGCCTCACCCTCGCGGCCGCGGTGCGAGCACCGGTGACCACTGTGGAGGGTCTGGCCGAAGGCGAGGAGCTGACCCCGCTGCAGCAGGCGTTCGTCGACCAGGACGCCATGCAGTGCGGGTTCTGCACCTCCGGGCAGATCATGTCGGCCCAGGCGGCCATCGACCAGGACGTCACCGACGTCCGCGAGTTCATGTCCGGCAACCTGTGCCGCTGCTCGGCCTACCCGAACATCATCGCCGCGATCGACCAAGCTAAGGGCACCGATGCGACAGTTTGAGCTCACCACCCCCGCCTCCGTCGAAGCGGCCACCGCGGAACCTGCCACCTTCCTGGCGGGCGGCACGACGCTGGTCGACCTGATGAAGCTGGACGTGCTGACCCCGCAGCGGGTGCTGGACATCAACGAGCTGCCGCTGCGCGGCCTCGACGCCGCCGACGGGCTGCGGATCGGCGCGCTGGAGCGGATGAGCGACGTCGCGGCGCACCCGGGCGTCTACCCGATGATCTCGCGGGCGCTGCTGCTCAGCGCCTCCCAGCAGCTGCGGAACATGGCCAGCATCGGCGGGAATCTGCTGCAGCGGACCCGCTGCACCTACTTCCGCGACGTCGCGATGCCCTGCAACAAGCGCGAACCCGGCAGCGGCTGCCCCGCGCTGGACGGGGCGAACCGGATGCACGCCGTGCTCGGCACCAGCGACTCCTGCCTGGCCACCCACGCCAGCGACGTGGCGGTCGCGTTCACCGCGCTCGACGCCGAGGTGCGGCTGCTGAGCTCCGAGGGCGCGCGCACCGTGCCGCTCGCCGAGTTCTACCGGCTGCCCGGCGACACCCCCGACGCCGAGAACGACCTGCGGCCGGGCGAGCTGATCACCGAGGTGGTGGTCCCGCGCCTGGACTGGGCCGCGAACTCCACCTACGTCAAGGTGCGCGACCGGCAGTCCTACGAGTTCGCGCTGTGCTCGGCGGCCGTCGCCCTGGACGTGCGGGACGGCCGGATCGCCGACGCCCGGGTCGCCGTCGGCGGCGTGGCCACCGTGCCGTGGCGGCTGCACACCGTCGAAGAGGCGCTGCGCGGCGCACCCGCCACCGAGGAGTCCTTCGAGCACGCCGCCGGAGCGGCGGGCGAGGGCGCCCGGACGCGGGGCGCGAACGGCTTCAAACCGGCCCTGCTGAAGCGGACCGTGATCCGCGCGCTGCTCGAACTGACCGAGGGGAACCGCTGATGCCCAGCCGACTCGACGGGCCGGTCAAGGCCACCGGCCGGGCCAAGTACGGGGTGGACCACAACCTGCCCGGCATGGCCTACGGATACCTGGTGCTCAGCACCATCGCGCACGGCGAGATCGCGTCGATGGACCTCACCGCGGCCCGCGCCGCCGCCGGGGTGCTCGCCGCGTATTCGCCGTTCGACCCGCTGGAGCTGGGCACCCCGACGCTGCCCGCGTTCGGCGACACCTGGGTTCCGCTGCAGGACAAGGAGGTCGCCTATTACGGGCAGCCGATCGGGTTCGTGGTCGCCGAGACCTTCGAGCAGGCGCGCGACGCCGCGCTGCTCGTCGAGGTCGAGTACCACGAGCGGCCCGCGCTGACCTCGCTGGCGGACGGGCTCGTCACCGCCGAGGACGCGCCGACCTCCGGCCACGGCGGCGGGCCGTCCCTGGACATCCTCGCCGACGGCGTCGAGTCCATCGAGGACGCACTCGCCGCCAGCACCGTGGTGGTGTCCGAGACCTACTCGACCGCGGCGCAGAACCACGCACCGATGGAACCGCATTCGGCCGTGGCGTACTGGGATTCGACCGGACTGACCATCCACAGTGGAACACAGGCGTCGGACATGCAGGCCGCGGAGCTGTCGATGGCGCTCGGGGTCGAGATCTCCCGCGTGCACGCGGTGAACCCGTACGTCGGGGGCGCGTTCGGCGGCAAGGGCCGCACCTCGGCGCCCGCGTTCCTCGCGGCGGCCGCGTCCCGCGACCTCGGCAGGCCGGTGAAGGCGTCGCTGACCCGCGAGCAGGTGTTCACCGCCACCGCGGGCCGCGCCGCCACCGTGCAGGAGGTCTCGCTCGGCGCCGACGCGGACGGGACGCTCGTCGCGGTGCGGCACGACTCGTGGTGCAGCACCGGCGCGGACCGCTCCTTCGTGGAACCGACCTCGCACGGCACCTCCCGCGAGTGGTACGCCACCCCGAACCTGTCGCTGCGGCAGAAGATGGTGCCGCTGAACCTGCCGCCCACCACGTTCATGCGCGCCCCCGGCGAAGCACCCGGGTCGTTCGCGCTGGAGAGCGCGATGGACGAGCTCGCGGTGGCGCTGCGGATGGACCCGATCGAGCTGCGGCTGCGGAACAACTCGATCGCGCCGCCCGGCAAGGACCTGCAGTGGTCGGCGAAGTACCTCGACGACTGCTTCCGGATCGGCGCGCAGCGGTTCGGCTGGGACCAGCGCACCCCGAACGGGCGCACCGACGGCGACTGGCTGGTCGGGCTCGGCACCGCCACCGCCATGTTCCCGGCGCTGCGCTTCCCCGCCTCGGTGCGGGTCACGCTCGGCGCGGACGGCAGGGCGGAGGTCGCCACCAGCGGCGCCGACCCGGGCACCGGGCTGCTGACGGTGCTCTCACTGGTGGGTGCGGAGACGCTGGACATCGCGCCGGAGCGGGTGATGCCGAAGCTGGGCGACTCCTCGCTCCCGGCGGGCGGCATGTCCGGCGGTTCCACGGCGACCGCCAGCGCGGGTTCCTCGGTGATGCTCGCGGCCTCCACGGTGCTCGACTCGCTGCTGGAACTGGCCGCCGCACCGGGCGCGCCGTTCGAGGGCGCCGAGGTCACCTACGCGGACGGGCAGGTGTTCGCCGACGGGCGGAGCATGCCGTTCGGCGAGCTGCTGCGGGCGGTGGGCCGCGACTCCCTGTCGGCGACCGGCTCCACCGCGCCCGGGGAGGAGCTGACCAAGCACTCGTTCAGCTCCTTCGGCGCCCAGTTCTGCGAGGTCCGGGTGCACCGCTGGACCCGGGAGGCGCGGGTGTCCCGGTTGCTCGGGGTGTTCGACGCGGGCCGGATCGTCAACGAGAAGGCGGCCCGCAGCCAGCTCAGCGGCGGCATGATCTGGGGCGTCTCGGCGGCGCTGCACGAGGCGATGGAGGTCGAGCCGAACGGCCGCATCGCCAACGGCGACTTCGCCGGGTACCTGCTGCCGGTGCACGCGGACATCCCCGACATCGATGTGCAGTTCATCGAGCACCCGGACACGCTGCACAACCCGGTGGGGGCGAAGGGCGTCGGCGAGATCGGCACCGTCGGCCTGGCCGCCGCGATCGCCAACGCGATCTACAACGCAACCGGCACCCGCGTCCGCCACATCCCCATCACCATCGAGGACCTCCTCGACGACTGAAGCCCCCCCGGGGGGGGGGGGGGGGGGGGGCGGCCCCCCCCCCCCGGGCGGGGGGGGGGGGGGGGGGGGGGGGGCGCGGAGCGGGCGCCACCCGCGCGGCCCCGGGGGCGCGCGGCGGCCGG
>NZ_JAIUKB010000206.1:0-8661 GCF_020176785.1 Saccharopolyspora sp. 6V
CCCCGCCGCGCCCCCCCCCCGGGGCCCGGGGGGGGGGGCCGCGGGGCCGGGGGGGGGGGGCGCCGCCCCCGCCCCCCCCCCCCCCCCCCCCGGCTCGTACCGGCGGGAGCCGGAACGGGCGGCAGGGCCCGCCGGGGAGGGCGGGGAGGACCGGGCCGGGGCGAACCCGGACCAGGACGAAGGAGCGCGGTGGCCGTGAACGGTTCGCGGGAGGGAGGGACCGCCGTGGCGGAGGACGACGTGCCGGAGGGCACCGGCGGGGGTTCCGCCCGGGACCGGCACGTGCCGGTCGCGCTGGACCGGACGCTGGAACTGCTGGCGCGCGCGCTGCCGGGCGGCCCGGCGGACGTGGTGGACGCGACGCTCGGGATGGGCGGTCACGCCGAGGCGCTGCTGAGCGCGCACCCCGAACTCACCCTCGTCGGGCTCGACCGGGACCCGCAGGCGTTGCGGCTCGCGGGGGAGCGGCTCGCCGCCCACCGGGACCGGCTGCACCTCGTGCACGCCGTCTACGACGAGTGGGCCGATGTCCTCGACGACCTCGGGCTGCCCGCGGTGGACGGGGCGCTGTTCGACCTCGGCGTGTCCTCGTTGCAGCTCGACGAGGCCGACCGCGGGTTCGCGTACGCGCAGGACGCGCCGCTGGACATGCGGATGGACCCGGGCGCCGAGCGCACCGCCGCCGACGTGCTCAACACCTACCCGCCCGGCGAGCTGGCGCGGATCCTGCGCCAGTACGGCGAGGAGCGGTTCGCCTCGAAGATCGCGGGCGCGATCGCGCGGGAACGGGCCAAGGAACCCTTCGCGAACAGCGACCGCCTGGTCCAGCTGCTCTACGACACCGTTCCCGCGGCCAGCCGCCGCACCGGCGGGCATCCCGCCAAGCGCACCTTCCAGGCGCTGCGCATCGAGGTCAACGCCGAACTGGACGTGCTCGGCCGGGCGCTGCCCGCGGCGCTCGACTCGCTCGCGCCCGGCGGGCGGATCGTCGTGCTCGCCTACCACTCGCTGGAGGACCGCATCGTCAAGCGCGGGCTGGCCGAGCGCGCCACCTCCCGCACCCCGGTCGACCTGCCGGTGGAACTGCCCGGGCACGGACCCGAACTGCGGCTGCTCACCCGCGGCGCCGAACTCGCCGGTGAACAGGAACGCGCGGACAACCCGCGGGCCGCCTCGGTGCGGCTGCGCGCCGCCGAACGGATCAAGGAGTCGGCATGACGGCACCCGCACGCGCCAAGACCTCGGCCTCGCGCACCGGCTCCGCCGCGAAGAAGAAGGAGCCGGCGAAGCGGAAGGCGGCCTCGACCACCGCGACGGCGCCGCAGACCAAGACGCAGAAGAAGACCCCGGCGAAGGCGCGCGGCCGGTCCGCCGCCGCCGAACGCGCCTACGCGCGCCGCGAGGAGCGCCGGGACCGCACCTCCCGGGAGCCCGCGGAGCGCAGGCCGCGCCGCCAGCGCCAAGCCGCCGAGCAGCGCCAGCCGCGGCAATGGCGGCTCGCCGCGGTGCGTCCGCGCGCCCGCCAGCTGCAGGCGAAGGTCGCGACCTCGCGGGTCCCGCTCGTGGTGGCCGTGATGGCGGTGCTCGGCGTCGGGCTGGTGGCGACGCTGTCGCTGTCGATCGCCGCCGTCGGCGGCTCGTACCAGCTGCAGCAGGTCGAGCAAGAGGTCACCGCGCTCAACGAGCACCGGGAGCAGCTGCTGCGCGAGGTCAGCAACATCGACTCGACGCCCGCGCTGCAGCGCAAGGCCACCGAGCTCGGCATGGTGCCGCCGCCCGGGCCGCCCGCGCACCTGGTGGTGAACCCGGACGGCACCATCCGCGTCGTCGGTGAACCGCAGCAGGCCAGCGCCCCACCCGCGCCCCCGGCACCGAAGCCGCCGGCGCCCGCGGACGCCCAGCAGCCTCCCGCGGCACCGAACCCGCCCGTCGAGCAGGGCGCGCCGCAGCCGGACCCGGCGCAGCGGCAGGCAGCGACGATCCCGGCGGTGGAGGGCGACTGATGGTCCGCAGGGGGACGCGGGCCGCGGGGGGAAAGCGGACCGCGCGCACCGACGTGGCCGGTAGCGGCAGGCGGCTGCGCATCGGCCGGTTGTTACTGGTGATCGCGCTGGTGCTCACCGGCACCAAGCTGATCCTGGTGCAGGGTTTCGACGCGCAGCAGCTGTCCGCGGCCGCGGCCCGGCAGCGCACCACCAGCGACTCAATCCCCGCCGAACGCGGCTCGTTCACCGACCGCAGCGGGAACGTGCTCGCGTTCAGCAGCGAAGCGCGCCAGCTCTACGCCACGCCGCGGCGGCTCGCCGAGGAGCAGGACAAGGCGCACGCCGAGGACCCGAGCGAACCCACCTCCGACCAGTACAAGCGGGAGATCGCCCGGTTCATCACGCAGACCCTCGGCGACCGGGTCCGCGAGCAGGACGTGCTCGCCGCGCTGTTCGCCGACACGACCTACACCACCATCGGGCCGCTGATCGAACCCGCGCTCGCCCGCACGATCACCGAGAAGTACTCGCAGATCGGCCAGGAGTACCGCGCCACCCGCGAATACCCGGCGGGGGAGAACGGGGCGAACGTGCTCGGCGGCGCCCGGTGGAGCCAGGACGCGCGCAAGATCCAAGGCCGGCTCGGGCTGGAGAGCTCGCTGGACAAGCTGCTCGCCGGCACCGACGGCAAGAAGGTCTCGGACACGGCGATGGGCAGCGACCTGGTCATCCCCGGCACCGAGCGGGAGCTGGAACCGGCCATCCCCGGGTCCGACGTGGAACTCACGCTCGACTCCGACCTGCAGTACATGGTGCAGAACAAGCTGTCCGACTACGCGGGCAAGACCGGGGCGCGCAGCGCCAGCGCCGCCGTGCTCGACGCGCACACCGGCGAGGTGTACGCGCTCGCCAACGACGAGTCCTTCGACCCCAACGCGCCCGCGTGGGGCCCGGACGGGCTCGGCAACCCGGCGGTGACCAACCCGTTCGAACCCGGCTCGGTGAACAAGGTGATCACCGCGGCCGGTGCCATCGAGGACGGGCTGGTGCGCCCCGAGACCGTGCTGCAGGTGCCCGGCAAGATCAAGGTCGCGGACCGGACCGTCGGCGACGCGTGGGCGCACGGCACCATCCCGCTCACCTTCACCGGCGTGCTCGGCAAGTCGTCCAACGTGGGCACCCTGATGACCGCGCAGCGGCTCGGCGAAGACCGGTTCAACGACCTGGTGCACAAGTTCGGGCTCGGGGAGACCACCGGCATCGGGCTGCCCGGCGAGAGCGCCGGGTTCGTGCCCGCCCGGGAGGACTGGTCCGGCAGCACCTTCGCGAACCTGCCCATCGGACAGGGCCTGTCGATGACCGTGCTGCAGATGGCCGGGATGTACCAGGCCATCGCCAACGACGGCGTGCGGGTGCCGCCGCGGGTGATCGCCGCCCAGACCGGCCCGGACGGAGTCCGGGTGCCGCGGCCTCGGCCGGAGGGGGTCCGGGTCGTCAGCCCGGAGACCGCGCGCACCGTGCGGGACATGATGCGCGCCGTCGTGCAGGACGCGCCGCAGCAGCAGGGCACCGGCAAGGCCGCCGCGCTCGACGGCTACCAGATCTCCGGCAAGACCGGCACCGCGCAGCAGATCGACCCCGACTGCAAGTGCTACAGCAACGACACCTACTGGATCACCTTCACCGGGATCGTCCCCTCGGACAACCCGCGGTTCGTGGTGGCGCTGATGCTGGACGCGCCGGGCGGTGGGGCCTCCGCGGCGCCGCTGTTCCACGACGTCGCCGCCTACCTGACGCAGCGGTACAAGATCCCGCTGTCGCCGGCTCCGGCACCGGTGCAGACCCTGCAGGTCCGGTGACCTCCGGGCCGTTCCGCTGCTGCGGCACGGCCCGGCGCCCGCTCTCCCCGGGGACCGCTCACTCGGCCCGGATGTGCGCGGTCTGCACCAGCTGCGGGCCGCCCCGCGACGCCCGGCTGACCAGGGTGCCTCGGCCGGGCGGCAACCGGGTCGCGGCGACCCGGCCGATCAGCTCGCCCTCGGCCTCGTCGGCGCTGAGCAGCAGTCCCGGCGCGGCGGCCGCGCGCAACGCCACCAGCAGCGGGTCGTCCCAGTCCTCGCGGGCCCCGCTCGCCTCGCGGGCCAGCACCAGGTGCAGCCCCAGCTCGGCGGACTGCGCGACGAACTCGGCCAGCGGTGCCAGCGGGTTCTCGTCCGGCGCGGACAGCAGCTCGTAGTCGTCGACCACGACGAACAGCTCCGGTCCCGACCACCAGGACCGGTCGCGCAGCTGCTCCCGGGTCAGGTCCGGGCCGGGGCGGCGCGCGCGCAACGTCGTCACCAGCTCCCGCACCGCCGCCCGCACCTGGTCGACGTTGACCGCGTGCTCCGCCAAGTGCTCGGTGCGCAGGAAGCCGAGCAGTGCGCGCCGCAGGTCCACCAGGACCACCGCCGCCTCCTGCGCGGAGTAGCGGGTGGTGATGCCGCGCAGCACCGTCCGCAGCAGCGAGGTGCGGCCCGAGCCGAGCTCGCCGAACGCGTAGAAGTGCGGCTCCGCCCGGAAATCCAGGTAGACGGGGTCCATGCCCTCCTCGTTCACGCCGATCGGCACCAGCGACGGGCGCGGCTGCTGCTCCGGCGCGGGCAGCCGGTCGTACTGCAGCACCAGCGGCAGCAGCCGCACCCGCGGCGCGCGCACGCCCGGCCAGGTGTCGCGCGTCCGGGCGCGCAGCGCGGCGACCGCGGCCGCGGAGCCCTCGCCCACCGGGTGCGGCAGCGCGGTGAACATGTGCAGCTTCGACGGGTGCAGCCCGCGGCCGGGCAGGTCCGCGGGCACCCGGGCCGCGGCCTCCGGGGAGACCTCCGACTCCGCCGGATCGGCCAGCCGCAGCTCCAGCCGGGTGCCCAGCAGGTCCTTGAGCGCCGGGCGGATCTCCGACCAGCGGTCCGCGGTGACCACCACGTGCAGGCCGAACTCCCAGCCCTGCGAGGCCAGGTTCACCACGTCCCGGTCCGCGCCGTCGAACTCGCCCTGCAGCGCGGGCCACCCGTCGATGATCAGGAACACGTCGCCGTACTGGTCGTCGTCCGCGGCCCCGTCGTCGCGGCACCGCGCCCGGTAGCCGGCCATCGAATCGATGCCGTGCTCGATGAACCGCGCCTCCCGCCAGGCCAGCAGCGAGCGCAGCTGGGCGATGGTGCGGCGCAGCACGTCCGGATCGCGCGGCCCCGACACGGCGCCCACGTGTGGCAGTTCGCGCAGGTCGTGCAGCCCGCCGCCGCCCAGGTCTAGGCAGTAGAACTGCACCTCCTGCGGGGAGTGGGTCAACGCCAGCGACAGCAGCAGCGTGCGGACCGCGACGGACTTCCCGGAGCCGGGCGCGCCGACGATCGCCACGTGCCCCGAACCGCCGGACAGGTCGACCCGCACCGTCCGCTGCTGGTGCTCGAACGGCAGGTCCAGCGTGCCGATCGGGGCGTGCAGCCGCCGCCCGCGCAGCCGCTCCGCGGGCGGCGGCAGCAGCTGCTCCAGCGCGGGCGGCCTGCGCAGCGGCGGCACCCAGATCCGCCGGGCCGCCGGACCGGTTCCGCGCATCCGCCGCACCGCGTACTGCAGCTCGCTCGGCGCGTCCGGGCGCCGATCGCCGTGCACCGGGTCCGAGACGTGCGCGGTGCGGAACCGGACCAGGCCGGTGGGGTGGCGCAGGTAGCCGTGCCCGCCGCCCGCGGGCAGCTCGGCGGCGTCCGGGGAGCCGATCGCGGCGCTCGACTCGGCGACGCTGCCGGTGCGCAGCGCGATCCGGTAGGTGAGGTCGTCCGCCAGGCCGCGCAACCCCGGTTCGGTCGCGCTCTCCCCGGCCAGCAGCAGCTGCACCTGCAACGACCGGCCCACCCGGACGATGGTCTGGAACAGCTCGGCGAGCTCCGGACGCACCCGCAGCAGCTCGGTGAACCCGTCGACCACCACGAACAGCATCGGCAGCGGCGGCAGCGCCTGCTTCAAGCGCAGTTCGCGGTACTCCCACACGGTGCGCGTGCGGACCTCGTTGAGCCGGGTCTGCCGGTGGTGGATCTCCCCGGACAGCGCGTCGTGCAACCGGTCCACCAGTTCCGGGTCCCCGGCCAGGTCGGTGATCAGCGCCGAGACGTGCGGGGCGTCCTGGAAGTCGGCGAACGCGGTGCCGCCGACGGCTTCGACGAGCACCACGTTGAGCTCCTCGGGGGAGTGCGTGGCCAGCAGCGACAGCACCGCGGTCCGCAGCAGCTCCGACCGGCCCGAGCCGGGGGCGCCCACGCACAGCCCGTGCGGGCCCGCGCCGCCCAGCGCCGTCTCCTTCAGGTCCAGGACCGCCGTGCCGTCCTCCCCGCTGCCGAGCACCGCCCGGTAGCGCCGCGACACCGGGCCGGGCTGCCAGTCCACCGCGGGGTCGAACGCGGTGACGTCCGCCCGGGCCAGCAGCGGGAACAGCCCGGGCGGTGTGCCGGGCCGGGCCGGGGCGGGCGGCGGCGCGGGCGGTCGGTCGGTTCCGGTGGAGATCGAGGCGACCAGTTCGGTGATGTCCTCGTCCGCCACGTCGTCGAGCTTCGGCTGCGCCACCTGGAACGCGCGGCCCGCGTGCAGCGCCCACCCGGTGGCGGGCAGGCTCGCGGACAGCTCGGGATCCAGCAGCGACTCGGACGGTTCCGCCAGGGACAGCTCGACCCGGCCCGGCACGAGCTCCAGCAGCTGCTCCGGCAGCTCGGACCAGCGGCGGGCGGTGACCAGCACGTGCACGCCGAACTTCAGGCCCTCGGCGATCCGCACGACCGCCTCGGCCAGTCCCGGCACCCACCCGGCGAACCAGGACCAGCCGTCGATGAACAGGAAGGTCTCGGAGTGGTCGGCGTCGGGCAGCGCGTCCGGCCGCTCCCGGCGCAACCTGCGGTACCGGTCGATGGTGCCGATGCCGTTGGCGAACAGCTTGCGGCGCTCCTCGATCCGCGCCTCCACCTGGGCGAGCAGCTCCGCGACCGACTCCTCGGTGTGGTCGGCGGCGGACACCTGCGGGAGCGCCGCGATCCCGCCGTCCGCGTCCAGGCACTGGAACTGCAGCTGGTCGGCGCCGAAGGTCGCGGTGAGCCCGAGGACCAGGGTGTGCAGCAGCGTCGACTTGCCGGACTGGATCCGCCCCACCACGGCCACGTGCCCGCTGCCGCCGAACAGGTCCAGCCCCACCACCCGGCCGGGGCCGCGGTTGACCTCGTGGGCGCGCCCGAGGGGCACCGGCATCGTCGGGGGGCCGTCCTCCGCGCGTTCGTCGAGGAGTTCGCCGATCCGCAGCGGCGTCCGGCCGGGCAGCAGGAACCGGGCGCCGCGGACCCGGGAGAACATCATGTCGCCGTGCTGGGTGCCGCTGCGGGTCGGGGTCTGCCTGCCGTCCTTGGTGACCTCCTGGTGCACGAACTGGTAGAGCTCGTTGAAGGTCATGACGCCGTCGCCGTCCACGTCCGGGGCGCCGGAGGTGATCGCCTCGATGATCGCCGCGGTGAAGCGCGAACCGGGCCGCACGTCCGCGGCCGGCCTGCGCTCGTAGGAGTACTCGATCTCGTTGGTGGCGGTCATGGTGAACCGGCCGCCGCCGAAGTGCTCGACCACGTTCACCGGCTCCCCGCCCCGGTGCGCGGCGCCGTGGTTGAACACGCCGCTGTAGCAGCAGTCCAGGAAGATCGCCTTCCACCCGGCTTGGGATTCGGTGACGATGCGGTCCACGACCTGCGCGGGTACCGCCGTCGAGTACGGCAGCTGCGGCTCGGTGTCGGTGGCGGCGAAGAACAGCTGGTCGTCGTCGTTGGTGATGCCGTGCCCGGCCAGGTAGAGCAGCACCAGGTCGTCGGGGTCCTTGTTCTGGAAGAGGCTCTCCACCCGGCGCTCGATCTCCGCCTTGGTCCCGTTGAGCACGGTGTGCGCGGTGTCGAAGGCCCCGAGCTCCTGGTCGGCGAGCAGCCGCCGGAGCTCCTCGGCCTCCTCCACGGTGTGCAGGTCGCGCAGTCCCGGGGCGAAGTACTCCGAGGTGGCGACCAGCAGCGCGTACCTACCCACGGCCGGTCACCCGCGGTCCTCGGCGCGCAGCCGGTGCAGCACCGCTTCGGCCTCCGCGGGCGGGGTGCCCGCTTCGATGCGCCGCAGCACGCCTTCGCAGCGCAACGTGATCGCGCGGTGCTCGCCCCGGTCGACCCAGCCGGTCAGCACGGTGGAGAGCGTGGTGATCGAACCGGTCGCCAGCGTCCCGCCGAGCACCAGTTCGGCCAGCAGCGCCCCGGTGCCGCGCCCGTCCGGCGGCGGTTCCTCCCGGAGCCGGCGCACCGCCAGGCCGCGGACGCGGCGCAGCTCGCCCTGCAGCAGGCGGGCGGCGCGGTGGAGCCGTTCGGGCGTCGCGTCCGGTGCTTCGAGCGAGAGGTGGACCTCCGGGCGGATCTCGGGCATGCGATCTCCCAGCTCAGCGGAGCAGTGATCACGACCGGTATACCAAACGACGACGATCGGTAGTGGGGTTTCGGCGCGGCGCGACCGTGGTGCGCGATCCCGGACGCGGGGGGGGGGGGGGCGCCGGGCCGCGGGCGGCGCCGCGCCCGGCCGGCCCCGCGGGGCGGGGGGGGGGGGCCGCCGGGGGGGGGGGGGGTCCAGCCCCGGGCCGCGC
>NZ_JAIUKB010000207.1:0-6720 GCF_020176785.1 Saccharopolyspora sp. 6V
GGACGCGGGATGATCGGGACGGGGATGGCGGAGTCCGTCGGCGAGGGGGCCGCGAGGATCGGCTGGGCGCGCGGTGGGGAGCGGTGTCCGGTGCGGAGCGTTCGAGGTGTCGCGGTAGCGGAGTCGTGGCGGCGCGATCTCGAAGTCGATCAACGTGGTTGTTTGGTGGATAACGTTGATTATCCATCAAATAGAGAAGGGGGCGGGGGCCCGGCCACGGGGGACCCCGGCCGCTCCCGCGCGGCGGCGATGTCGGTGTGCTCGCCGGTTCGGCGCCCGTCGTGCGGGATGTTCGCGGCCGCCGCCGTCGGGTCCGCCGATCCGGTCCGAGGTCCGACGGCTCGGCCTCGTGGAGCTTGATCATCCGAGGGTTTTGTGGATCTTGTTCGCGCGGCGGGTCATGCGGTCGCCTGGTCCCGCGCGGCCCGCAGCCACCCCGCAAAACGTCACTGTGACGTTTTGCGGCGGACGGACGGGCTCTTCGGGATGTACCTCGGGGATGGTTCGTGCCGTGGCGGCGAGCCGGCGGTCCGCCGCGCAGCCGGGACGCCGCCGCCAGCTGCCGCCGGGCGCCTCGCCGAACCGACGAACGGCACCGCGCCGTCGAGCCACCGCGACACCCGTCGGCGAACGCAGGCCCGACGCGCGCCCGCATCGCACGCCCGGCCACCGACCCCTCCCGGCTCGGATGCTCCGAGGTCACCGGAGTGCCGATAATCTACATTATGTCAAGTAACGGAGATCCGGCCTCCTCCGACCGCTCCCCGCAGCCGCACGAACGCTCCGCACACCACCGAGCCAAGCCAGCACCCCGCCCGCACGGCACCCCACACCACCGCCAGCACCGGCATCCATCGACTCGGCCTCGGCGTCGGGACGAGCCGGCCGGCCACGTCGCACCCGCCGATCACCGCACCACCTGTCGGTCCCCACCGGTAGGCAGTCCCCATGCCGATGACGTTGACCGGGATCGAACACGCGTTCCGCTGTTCCTGGGGGGCCGACACCTGCGCCCCCGAAGACCTCTCCGAGTGGTCACCGCGAAACCCCGCGCGCGGCCAGTGCGGGGTGACCGCGCTGGTGCTGCAGGACTTCCTCGGCGGTGAGCTGCTGCGCGGCGAAGTCCTCGTCGCCGGCGCGCGGGTCGACTTCCACTGGTGGAACCTGCTCGGTTCGGTGGAGGTGGATCTGACCCGGGAGCAGTTCGCCTCCGAGGAGGTCGTCGGGCCGGGTGAAGTGGTCGTCCGCGGCCCGCTGCGGCGGATGCAGGCGGAGTACGAGCTGCTGCGCGAGCGGGTGCGGGCGCACCTCTCCCCCGTCGGCTGAGCGCTAGCGCCGCAGTGCCGACGGTCGTGACTGCGGGTGCAGCCGGTAGAGCACGTCCATGTAGCGGGCGGGGAAGAGCCGAGCGAGCAGGTCCGGGACGACGGCCGAGGACGCGATGAGCACACGGCGCTTGCGGCGGTGGACGCCGTCGAGGATCTGGGCGGCGGCCTTGTCGGCCGGGTAGGACAGCAGCTTCGCGTAGTTCGCCCTCCCCCGGGCCAGCTGTTGTTCGTCGACGCCGCTGGCGACGCGGGCGGATTCGGCGATGCGGGTGCGGATGCCGCCGGGGTGCACGGTGGTGACGCCGATGTCTTGTTCGGCGAGTTCGTGGCGGAGGGCGTCGCTGAAGCCGCGCAGTGCGAACTTGCTCGCGGCGTAGGCGGATTGGCCGGGTGGCGCGATGAGGCCGTAGAGGCTGGAGACGTTGACGATGTGCGCGCCTTCGCCGAGCCGGGGCAGCAGCAGCCGGGTGAGGGTGACGGGTGCGCGGAAGTTGATGTCGATGACCCAGTCGAACTCTTCGCCGGTGAGCTGGTCGAAGGTTCCGCCGAGGGCGACTCCGGCGTTGTTGATCAGCAGGGTGATGTGGGGTGCTGCGGTGGTGATGCGCTGGGCCAGGTCGTCGAGGGCCGGTGTGTCGGCGAGGTCGGCGACGTGGGTGTGCACGGTGCGGTCCGGGTGGGTGCCGCGGAGGGTGTCGGCGACGGTGGTGAGGCGTGCTTCGTCGCGGTCGATGAGGACGAGGTCGCTGCCGCGGGCGGCGAGCTGGTGGGCCATCTGTTCGCCCATGCCGCTGGCGGCGCCGGTGAGGACGGCGGTGCCGCCGGTGAAGCGGTAGCGGTCGAGGGTGGGCATGCGTCTCCTTGCTCAGCGTCGTGGTGATCGAGTGTGCGTGGTGGCGGCCGTGGTGACTTGACCCGGCGCGACGTTCTCGTGACTTCGTGCGACACGGCGCACGTCGCTGGGGGTGGTCTGCCACCAGCGTCGGCAGCAGCGGCTGAGCGCGGATTGTTCGGAGAGGCCGAGCAGGGCGGCGATCCGGCCGAGGGGCAGGTCGGTGCCGGTGAGGTAGCGGTGGGCGGCGTGGCGGCGGGCGTCGTCGAGGAGTGCGGCGAAGGTGGTGCCTTCGTCGCGGAGCCGGCGTTGCAGGGTGCGGGGGTGCAGGTTGATGAGGTGGGCGATGGCGCCGATCTCGGGTGGTGTGGTGCCGAGGGCTTGGGTGAGGACGCTGCGGACGCGGGTGGCGAGGTCGGCGCTCTCCCCCGGTGTGCGTTCGGCGAGGTAGGCGAGGGCGAGTTGGCGGACGCGTTCGTCGGCGCCGGTGAGCGGTCTGGTGGTGAGGCTGCGGGGCAGGCGGAGCAGGGCGGCGTTGCTGCCGGTGGTGATGGGGGCGCCGAAGAACTCTTCGTAGACGTGCAGGGGCGCGGCGGGTGTGTGGGGCAGTTCGGCGGTGCGGAGTCCGTAGCGGCCTGCGGCGAGGAAGGTGATGGCGCGGTGCAGGAAGCCGAGTCCGAGGTCGATGGCTTGGCTGGAGGTGGGGGCGCCGGGCGGGAGTTCGTAGCGGAGGGCGGCGATGCCGGGTGTGCCGCGGGGGTCGTCGTCGAGGGTGATGGTGAGGGCGCGGGCGTGGACGAACAGGTAGCGGGTGGCGCATTCGAGTGCGTCGCCGATGGTGGGTGAGTTGCGGATGGCGAGGGCGAGGGGGCCGAGCATGCCGAGGTCTTGGCGGGCGGCGATGCGGAGTCCGAGGTCGGGTCGGTGCAGGTCGGCGGCCGCGGTTTCGAGGGTGGTGACGAGGGCGCGTTCGGGGACGAGGAGGTCGTCGGTGTCGAGTGCGGCGGTGGGCAGGCCTGCGGTGCGGGCGTAGTGCTCTGCGTCGCCGCCGAGTTCGGCGACGGTGGCGCGGAAGCCGCGCAGGCCTGCGGAGCGGATCACCGTCATGTCGTCGAGGGTCAAGGAGTTGTCGTGTGGCGTCAAGATCGGGTCGGGGTGGGTGCGGAGACTGGGGGCATGTCGGAGTCTGCGGTGGGTGTCGAGCACGTCGATGTGGTGGTCGTGGGTGCCGGGTTGTCCGGTGTCGGGGCGGCGTACCGGGTGAAGTCGGAGTGCCCTGGTCGTTCGTTGGCGGTGCTGGAGGCGCGGGACGTCTCGGGTGGGACGTGGGATCTGTTCCGGTATCCGGGGGTGCGGTCGGATTCGGACATGGCGACGTTGGGGTATCCGTTCCGGCCGTGGCGGGGGTCGCGGCCGTTGGCGGATGGTGCGTCGATCTTGGAGTACGTGCGGGCGACGGCTGCGGAGTTCGGGATCGAGGGGTTGATCCGGTACCGGACGAAGGTGGTGGCCGCGGAGTGGTCGAGCGCGGAGTCGCGGTGGACGTTGCGGCTGGCGGTGCGGGGTGCGGACGGCGGGGTGTCGGAGCGGGTGTTGACGTGCGGGTTCTTGTACTCGTGCGCGGGTTATTACGACTACGAGCGTGGTAATGAGCCGGTTTTCCCGGGTGTGGAGTCGTTCGGTGGTGAGTTGGTGCATCCGCAGTTCTGGCCGGAGGGCTTGGATTATGCGGGCAAGCGGGTGGTGGTGATCGGTAGTGGTGCGACGGCGGTGACGTTGGTTCCGGCGATGGCGCGGGAGGCGGCGCGGGTGACGATGTTGCAGCGGTCGCCGACGTGGATCAGTCCGGTTCCGGGGCGGGACCGGAAGGCGGAGCGGTTGCGGGCGTGGTTGCCGGAGCGGGTGGCGAGTCGGTTGGTGCGGTGGAAGAACATCGCGTTCTCGACGGCGTTCTTCCAGTTCTGCCAGCATTTTCCGCGGGCGGCGCGGGGGTTGTTGACGCGGGTGAGCGCGCGGGCGTTGCGGGATGAGGCGGCGGTGCGGGAGCACTTCACGCCGTCGTACGACCCGTGGGACCAGCGGTTGTGCGCGGTGCCGGACGGGGATCTGTTCGGTGCGGTCCGGGAGGGGCGGGCCGAGGTGGTGACGGATCACGTGGAGTCGTTCGTGCCGGAGGGGGTCCGGTTGCGGTCGGGTCGGGTGTTGGCGGCGGATGTGGTGGTGTCGGCGACGGGGTTGCGGTTGTTGGCGTTCGGGGGGATTTCGTTGCGGGTGGACGGTCGTGCGGTGGAGTTGTCGGAGGAGTTCGTGTGGCGTGGGGCGATGGTGTCGGGGGTGCCGAACTTCGCGGTGTGCATCGGGTACACGAACGCGTCGTGGACGTTGCGGGCTGATCTGTCGTCGCGGTTGGTGTGCCGGGTGTTGGGGTTGATGGGTCGGCGGGGTTGGTCGGCGGTGGTGCCGGTGCCGGGTCGGGGGTTGCGGGCGCGGCCGTTGCTGGATCTGGCGTCGGGGTATGTGCAGCGGTCGATCGGCGCGTTCCCGCGGCAGGGTGATCGGGGTTCGTGGCGGGTGCGGCAGAACTACCCGTTGGATGCGGTGGCGACGTTGCGGGGCGGGTTGGCGCGGGAGTTGGTGCCGGTGCCGGTGTCGGGGGTCCGCTCCCCTGCTGTCACGGGGAGTTGAGCAGGGCGCGTTCGGTGCGGGTGGTGAGTCCGGCGGGTCGGGTGCGGCGGTCTCGGAGGGCCCGCTGCGGGATCGTGCCGGGTTGGCGGGCTGAACGCGCCGCCGGTGATCGGCGTGGTGGGGCTGCTCCCGCACTGCGGTGGCCTCGACGAACTCCTGGACGTAGGTGGACGGGAACGGTCCTCGGGCGGCTTGTGCTGCGACACGCCCGCGAAGCCGGTGCGGGTGGTCTCAGCCGCCGCCACCGTCACCATTGCGGGCGTCACCGCGGCCCTCGCCGTCGAGGTCGCCGCTGACGTCGCCTCCGTCGAATCCGCGGCCGTGCACGGAGGTGCTGTGCGTGGAGGGGTGGGCGCCGCCGGACCCGATGAACGGGGCCGCGGTGTAGCCGCCACCGCGAGGAGCCCGGCGGCGTCGAGCGAGCAGGCTGACCACCACCGCGAGCATGAGCACGAAGAGCGCCACTGCTGAGATCACGACGATCAACCCCCATCGTCTCGGGCTCGGTGCCGCCCGCGGGAGCCCGTTTCGCGTTTCCCAGTCTGAGCGGGCGTTTTCGGACGCTATCAGGCCGACGACACCGCTGAGCCGAAAACAGGCGGGTGGCCCGCCCTGTCCTTCGGCCGGTCATCCGCCCCTGGCATCGGATCGCCGCTCACATCCGCCGGTCGCCGATCCTGTTCAACCAAGCGTCGATCATGCGTCCGCTACACCCCGGTTCGGCGGCGCGGGCGCCCACTGCTGCCTCAAGGAGCGGGGTGCCGCTCCCCTGCGGCTGGTGCGTGGTGTCAGCGGCGGTTGAGGATGCGGGTGGCGGTGGTGACGAGTGCGGCGTTGTCGGGGGCGATGTCGCCGTCGGGGAGTTGGAGGGTGTCTTCGAGGCCGATGCGGGTGTCGAGGCCGCGGTGGGCGGCGAGGGTGAGCACGGGCCAGGCGCCTGCGCCGGAGCCGTGCAGCAGGACGGGGCTGCGGGCGGGTCCGATGTGGTCGAGGAGGGTGTCGGCGGTGGTGGCGGCGCCGCGGGTGGTGGGGTCGGTGACTTCGGCGAGGACGCGCAGGACTCGGTCGCGGGTGGGTGCGGTGCGGAACCGGTCGGGTCCGTCGGTGCCGGAGTGCAGGCCTGCTTCGACGGCGATGCCGCGGTCGAGGAGGGCGGTGGCGATGTCGTCGGCGCCGTCTTCGTGCCAGTTGACCGAGGCGTGGTCGGGCAGCACGGTCCAGGAGCGGATGGCGGTGATGCGGTCGCGGGGGTCGGGTGCGGTCCAGGCTCCGGTGGTGACGCCGATGGGGGTTCCGGGTGCGGCGGCGCGGACGGCGAGCAGGGTGGCGGCGAGGATGTGCGGGTCGAGGCTGTCGGTGCCGTCGGGGTGTTTGGGGTGCAGGTGGAGTTCGGTGGCTCCGGCCGCGGTGCAGGCGGCTGCGGCGGTGGCGAGCTGTTCGGGGTGCACGGGCAGGTGGTGGTGCTCGCGCGGGGTGCGGGCGCCGTTGAGGCAGGCCTGGAGCATGTGCCTGATTGTGGCGGTTTCCGGGGGTGCGGGGTATTCGGTGCGCTGGGTCGTTGCCGTGCCGGTGGCGTGTCGTGATCATCGGTGGGGTGGTTAGCGTGGTGGTGTGGTGATGTTGGGTGCTCGGGAGCGGTTGGCGATCGATCGCCGGTTGGCGGGGTGGGACGTGGATTCGGCTCGGGGGCCGTGGACGCGGTGGTTGTTGGAGTCGGTGCGGGATCGGCCTGGGGTGCGGGCGGCGGAGTTGGCCGCGGAGGTGGGGCGTCCGGTGTCGCGGGTGAAGGCGCAGGCGTGGTGGTTGGCGGATTTGGGGTTGGTGGAGCGGTCGGGGCAGTCATACCGGTTGTCGGAGCGGGGTGCGGAGTACGTG
>NZ_JAIUKB010000208.1:0-6511 GCF_020176785.1 Saccharopolyspora sp. 6V
CCCGGAAAGTTTTCACGACTCGAACAAATATCAGCATTCGTGAGAAACGTTCCTGAATCGGTCGTGCCGCGTCCCGATCCTGCCCCGTGGACGTGAATTACGGACGCCCTGCGCTGCGGAAACGTTCTCCTCGCGCATCGGGGTCTTGCGGTCGCGCAGTTCCCCGGTTTTGAATGGCCGCCCTAGCGCGCTGGACCGGTGGGGCCCCGAAACCCATTCCGGTCGCCTTGCGGCATCATGACCTCTCCGCGCATCGGAATGGTCCAGTGCGACGACCCGACGCGAGCGGGGCGCGGTATCGGCAACCTGATTGGGTGGCATGAGATTCACGGAGATCGCGGACTACAGCGTCCGGCCGGGCGAGGCGGCGCAGTGGAGCGTGTCCCCCGCGGAAGGGGCGGAACCCGTGCCCGACCCCCGCCCGCCGTCGCACCTGCAGCAGGCCCACGTGCGGGCCCGGGCCGAGCGGGGCGCGGCGAGCGACCCGAGCTGGCTGGCGATCGGCTTCGACCTGGACGGCCCGCTGGACGAGCCGGCCTGGCGCGCGGCGCTGCTGCGGTGGGTCGACCGGCACGAGACCCTGCGCAGCGCCCTGCGCTCGGACGGCGGCGAGGTCCGGCGCCGCACCTGGGCCCCCGGTCGATCGGTGATCTCCCGCGACGCGCTCGGTACCTTCCGGGAACCGGCGGAGATCTCCGACGCGTTGCGCGAGCTGTTCAACGCGCGCACCGACCCGACGAGCTGGCCCTCGTACGTGTTCGCGACCGTCACCCGCGCCGACTCGTGCACGGTGTGCCTCGCCTTCGACCACGGCAACGTGGACGGCTACTCGATCCTGCTGGTGCTGCACGAGATCCGCGAGCTCTACCTCGCCGCCCGCGGCGGACGCGCCGCCGACCTGCCCGCGGTGGCGGAGATCGGCAGCTACGTGGACTTCTGCGCCCGGGAGCGGGAGTACACCGACGGTTTCGAGCGCTCCGACGAGCCGGTGGCGCGGTGGGCCGAGTTCCTCGCCGACTGCGGCGGCGCACCGCCCGGGTTCCCGCTGCCCGCGGGCGCGCCGTTCGCCGCGGACGGGTCGCGCCAGCACGGCCTGTGCGAGTGGCTGGTGGACGCGGACGGCGCCGCGGCGTTCGAGCAGGCGTGCCGCCGCAACGGGGGCAGCGCGTTCTCCGGGGCGCTGGCGGCGCTGGCGCTCGCGGCGGCCCGGCCGGGGGCGGCCGACGCGCCGGACCGGTTCCGCGCGTTGCTGCTGCTGCACACCAGGTCGGCGCGGTCGTGGGCGCGGTCGGTCGGCTGGTTCGTCGGCCTCGCCCCGGTGGAGCTGGCGCTGCCGGTGGGCGTGACCGCCGCGGGCGCCGCCGGGGTGCCGGACGGCGTGGACCTGCTGGACCTGCTGCCGAGCGCGGGCGCGGCGTTGCGGCGGGCGAAGCCGCTGTCCACGGTGCCGGTGCCGAAGGTGGCGGAACTGCTGGGCGTCGAGCTGCCGCCGCGGTTCGTGGTGTCCTACATGGACCTGCGATCCAGTCCGGGAGCGCGCTGCTGGGCCGAGTCGAACGCGCGGGCGCTGCACGCCCCGGCCAGCTCCGCGGACGAGGTCTACCTCTGGGTGATGCGCAGCGTCGAGGGCATCTACGTGACGAGCAGGTTCCCCGGTGCGGAGCAGGCGGACGCCGCGGTGCGCGAGTACGTCGCCCGGCTCGGCTGCCTGGTGCGCGCGGCGGCGGCGACGGCCGATCCGGACCTGGTGCCCGAGTTCGCGCCACTGTGGACGGACGTCGAGCTTCATGATCAAGTAGGGTCGGGCGCGCGCACGCCGGTCGGCGCGGGCACGCGGCACACCGGACTGGACCACGACGTGGTGCTGAAGGGAACTCGTCCATGAGGATGAACGCACTCCGCGACTACGAGCCCGCTCCGGGCAGGCTCGTCGAATGGCACCCGTCGGAGTCCACTTCGGACTCGGTGGGTTCGGCGCTGGAGCACCCGGCGCCACCGTCCTCGTTCCAGGAGAACCACCTCCGCCGCTCGCTGGCCAACGACGCCGCGGGCGCGGTGCACTCGCCGTGGCTGGCCACCGCGTTCGACCTGCCGGGGGAGCTGGACCCGGCGGCGATGGCCGGGGCGTGGCAGCGCTGGGTGCGCAGGCACGCCACCCTGCTGACCTGGTTCGAGAACACCGGCGATGAGCTGCGCCGCTGCGCGCTGGACGCCGCGGACGTCGAGTTCGTGCCCGTCGAGGTCGGCGAGTACGACAGCGGCGCCGACATCCGGGACCACCTGCTGCACCGGTTCGCCACCGCCACCAGCGCGCTGAGCTGGCCGCCGTTCGTGCTCGGCGCGGTGCTGCGCCCGGAGTCGTCGACGGTGTTCTTCGCGGTCGACCACGCGCACACCGACGGCTACTCGATCTTCCTGGTGTTCGACGAACTGCGCCGCCTGTACCTGGAGCAGGTCACCGGTGAACCGGCCGAGCTGCCGGAGGTCGGCGACCACGCGGACTTCGCCGCGCTGGAGCGCGCCCGCGAACTCGATGCTGCGGAGCAGGCCGCGGCCGCGCGGACCTGGGGCGAGTTCTGGCTCGACGGCGGCAGCAGGCCGCCGTCGTTCCCGCTGCCGCTGGGACTCGGCGACGAGCCGCGCGGCAAGCTGCTGACCGAGCGCGAGCTGTTCGACGACGCCCAGGCCACCGCGTTCGGCAAGCGCTGCCGGGCGCACCGCGGCGGCCTCCCGGCCGGGATCTTCGCGGCGCTCGCGATCGCCGCCGCCGAGCTGGCCGGCGCGGATTCCTACCGCACGCTGACCCCGGTGCAGACCCGCGAC
The DNA here is from genome assembly GCF_020176785.1 of Saccharopolyspora sp. 6V. Taxonomy (NCBI): domain Bacteria; kingdom Bacillati; phylum Actinomycetota; class Actinomycetes; order Pseudonocardiales; family Pseudonocardiaceae; genus Saccharopolyspora; species Saccharopolyspora sp. 6V. The sequence goes on from NZ_JAIUKB010000208.1 coordinate 2,824, forward strand.
GAGCCGCGGTGGGCCGCGGCGCAGGGCTGGTTCGTGAACCTGGTGCCGCTGCACTTCTCGCTGGCCGGGCTGAGCACCTTCGGCGAGGTGCTCGCCGCCGCCGAGGAGGCGTTCGTCCGCGCCCGCGCGATCGCGGACGTGCCGGTGGTGAAGCTGCTGGAGGTGCTGGGGTCGCAGCTGCGGCTGCAGGAGGACGCGCGCACGGTGCTGCCGATCGTGTCGTTCATCGACCTGCGCCGCATCCGCGGCTCCGAGCTGTGGGCCGAGGCGGGCGCGCAGGTGCTCAGCGGCCCGGGGGAGGGTTTCGACGTGCCGATGTGGATCAACAGGTTGCGCGGGCTGACCTACCTGAAGGCGAGCTACCCGGACACGCCGGTCGCGGCGGCGAACGTGGCCCGCTACCTGGACCGGACGAAGGACGTGCTGCACCGCGTCCTCGCCGAGGGCGACCACGAGTTCCGGATCGCCGCGTCGCTCGCGGCCGTGGAGTGATCGCCGGTGCACGTCACGACCACCAGCGCGTTCGACCCGCCGCCCGGCGAGGTCGTGGAGTGGACCGCGTTCCCGCTCCAGGGCCACGAGTTCACCCCGAGCGAGGTGCCGCCGTCGCTGAACCAGCGCTTCCACCTGGACGGCATCGCCGCCGGCGGGGGACCGCAATGGCTGGCCTGCGCGTTCGACCTGCCGGGGGAGCGGGACACCGCCGCGCTGGCGGAGGCGTTCGGCCGGTGGGTGCGGCGGCATCCCGGGCTGCTGAGCCGGTTCACCGAGCGCGGCGGTGAGATCGGCCGCGCGGTGCTCGACCCCGATGCGGTGGCGCTGCACCGCGAGGACGCCGGGGAGTTCCGGACTTCGGCGGCGGTGCGCGCGCACCTGGCGCGGCGGTTCGCCGAGCAGTGCCACCCGCTGCGGTGGCCGCCGTTCCTGCTGGGCGCGATCCGGCACGAGCGGGGGATGACGGTGTTCGCCGCGTTCGACCACTCCTGCGCGGACGCCCAGTCGATGGCGGTGGCCGCGCACGAGATCCAGGTGCTGTACCGCGCCGCCGCCCGCGGTGAGGAGGCGGCGCTGCCCCCGGTCGGCGATTTCGTGGCGCACTGCGCGGCGGAGCACGCGGCGGTCGCCGCGGCGCGGGTCGACGCGGTGCGCACCACGCCCGAACCCGAGTGGGACGCGCCCGGTCTGGAGGTGCTGGGCGCACCGCCCGCGCCGATCGGCGAGCACCCGGCGGTGACCTACTGGCGGGACTTCCTGCTGGACTGCGGCGGCACGACGCCCGCGTTCCCGCTGGAGCTCGGGGTGCGGCCGGGCGAGCCGGTGCCGCAGCGCTCGACGACGGACCGGCTGCTGGACGCGGAGTCCGCGGACGCGTTCGACGCGGCCTGCCGGTCCGCGGCGGGCAGCGTGTTCACCGGCTTGCTGGCGGCGGCCGGGCTGGCGCTGCGCGACCTGGGCGCGGAGGACCGGATCGGGCTGCTCGTCCCGCTGCACACCCGCCACGAACCGCGGTGGCGGCACGCGGTCGGCTGGTTCACCACGAACGCGCCGATCGCGTTCAACGTGGTGGAGGGCCGGTTCGCGGAGACCCACACGCACGCGAAGGTCGCGTTCCGGGAGGCGTTGGGCACGCTGGGGGTGCCGCTGCCGAACGTGCTGGCCGCGGTCGCCGAGGACTACCGGCGGGTGCGCCGCGACATCTTCATGCTGTCCTACGTGGACTACCGGGCGATGCCGGTGTCGCTGGAGTTCCCGGAGTCCCGGCCGCGGCACATCAGCAGCGAGACGGTGGCCGACGACGTGCAGCTGTGGGTCTCGCGCACCGACGACGGGTTGTTCCTGCGCGCCCGCTTCCCCGGGACGCCGGCGGCGGAGGCGGCGGTGCGCGGGTTCCGCGCCCGGCTCGTCGCGGTCCTCACCGCGGCGGCGCGGCGCCCGGTCGCGGTCAGGGCAGGTTGAGCAGCACGATCCCGGCGAGCACGACGGCGCTCGCGAGCACGCGCCCCCGGCCGAGGCGTTCGCGGAACAGCACCGCCCCGATCAGCGCGCCGAACACGATGCTGGTCTCGCGCAGCGCGGCGATGGGCGCGAGCGCGCCGCGGGTCTGCGCCCACAGCACGATGCCGTAGGCGGCCAGCGACAGCACCCCGCCGAGCAGCGCGCCGCCGGATGCGGACCGCAGCTGGGCGGGCAGCGCCCGGCCGCGCACCGCCAGCGCCAGCGGTGGCAGCGCGAGCCCTTGCAGCAGGAACAGCCAGGCGGCGTAGGTGAGCACGTCGGTCCGGTGCACGCCGACGCCGTCGAGCACGGTGTAGAGCGCGATCACCAGCCCGGTGCCGAACGCGGCGGCCAGCGCCGGGAACCGCGCGGCGGTGGGCCGCCCGCCGACGAGCACCAGGCTGGTCAGCCCCGCCGAGATCACCAGCACCCCGGCGAGCTCGGGCACCGAGATCCGCTGTCCGAGCAGCGCGGCGGAGGTCAGCGCCACCACCCACGGCGCGGTGCCGCGCGCGAGCGGGTAGACCTGGCCGAACTGGCCGAGGCGGTAGCTGAGCATCAGCCCCACCTGGTAGAGCACGTGCGCCGCGGCGGAGGCGAGCACGTACGGCCACGCGGCGGCCGTGGGGAACCCGGTGACCAGGGCGGCGGCACCGCCGATCGCGGCGTAGACCAGCGACATGAGGGTGAATCCGGCGAGCCGGTCGTCCATGCCGTGCGCGAGGGCGTTCCAGGTGGCGTGCAGCAGCGCCGCGCCGAGCACGGCGAGCACCACGTCGACGCCGATGGCCGCCTCCCTGAATCGGACCGCGTCCCGATCCTGCCCCGCCCGCGGCCCGTCGCGCTCGCGCGGCCGGAGCAGTCGGCTGGTCCGTCCGGAGCGGTCCGCGGGCGGATCGTCCGTTCCGTCCGATGCGGTCGTCCGGAGTGGCCGGTCTGCCGCGGGTTCCGGACGCGACCGGGGTGCCGGGCGATCCCGGAGCGACCGGCGTCCTGGGCTCCCGGAGTGACCGGTCGCCGTGCGGCTCCGCAGCGCCCGGGTCGCCGGGTTCCCCCTCAGCCGCCGGGCCGCCGCCCCTCACGTGAACGGCCCGTCCGCCCGGTCCCACCGGTCGAACGGGCCGTTGCTCCCGGGGAACGTCAGGACAGGGTGGCTTCCAGGGTGATGGTGGTGCCGGTCAGGGCGGCGGAGACCGGGCAGATCTCCTTGGCCTTCTGCGCGGCCTGCTGGAAGGTGGCGTCGTCGGCGCCGGGCACGGTCGCCTGCACGGTCAGCGCGATGCCGGTGATGGCGAAGCCGCCGCCGGACTTGCCGAGGGTGACCTCGGCGCTGGTGTCGATCCGTTCCGGGGTGAGGCCGGCTTCGCCGAGCAACCCGGACAGCTGCATGCTGAAGCAGGACGAGTGCGCGGCGGCGATGAGCTCCTCGGGGCTGGTCTGCCCGGCCGGGTCTTCGGCGCGGGTCGCGAACGACACGGGGAACTGCCCCGCGTTCGAGGAGTCCAGGGTGACGAGGCCCGAACCCGAGCCCAGGTCGCCGGTCCAGCTAGTCGTGGCGTTGCGGTCGGCCATGACCTCTCCTTCTGCGTCGGTGTCGTCGGGTGCGCGCGGTGGCGCACCCGGGATCAAGAACGTCCCGACCTTCGCAGAGCTTCCACTCCCACGCCGTGCGGAATCCCACCCACCCCCCGAC
>NZ_JAIUKB010000209.1:0-6173 GCF_020176785.1 Saccharopolyspora sp. 6V
GTGCCGGGGAGGGGAGTACGGGGGACGGCAGACGGCGCAGTGGTCCTGGCGAGCGGGAGGATCCTTGCCGGGGCAAACGGAAAAGCGTTGGCGGGGCTCGGTTCCGGGCAGCACGACCTCCGTCCGAACGCGACCGGCGAGCGTCGGCGCACCGCCGCAGCATGGACGTCACTCCCGGTAATCGGCGGCCCTGCCGCGGCAACGCACCGTTTCGTGCAGGTAGACCGCACGATCAGGTAGCGATCACCACCGCGCGCGACACCCGGTGCGGCCCGCCACGGCACCCGCGCCCACGGACGTTCCCCTCGATGGCAGAGCGATGTGCGCTGAAGCACGCCGGAACGGCGGCACCCGCTCACGCTGCGCCACAACGGATGGTCCACTCGGACCAGCCCATTGCAACCACAGTGGACAGAGAGGCCGACCATTGTGGACAGCCTGCGAGGGCCGTGGCACGGTGGATTCGTGACTGAGCTGAACTCGACATCCGCCGCACTGCTGGGGCTGCTGCACGACGGCCCGAAGACCGGGGGGCAGCTCGTCGCTGCCGCCACCGAACGATTCGGTGGATTCTTCAGCGTGACCCGCAGCCAGGTGTACCGGGAACTTCCCGCGCTCACCGAATCCGGGCTGCTGCGCCTCGGCAAGCAAGGACCGCGCTCCAGCCAGCAGTACGCGATCACCGCCGCCGGCAAGCGCGCCTTCAAGTCGTGGTTGAACACCGAACCCGGCCCGGACAACGTGCGCAGCCCGCTGATCCTGCGGCTCGTCCACGCCGGATCGCTCACGCCCAAGCAGCGCGCCGCCCTCGTCGAATCCGCCCGCGAGCAGTACACCGCCCGGCTCGACGAAGCGAAGAACGCCGCCAAGGCCGCCACCGACCCCTACGAGAAGGCCGCGGCCGACTTCACCGTCGCCCACAACCGGGCCATCGTGAAGCTGCTCGACAGCATTCCGGAATGAGCACTGGGGAATGATCCGGAACCCCGCCCGCGAGCGCCACCGCAGCCCTGGGCGGGGACACCGGTGCCGACCGGGGCCGTCCTCGTGGGAAGCCGCCCCCCGGTGAAGTACCCTCGAACACTGTGAATCCCGACGTCGCCGCAGATATCAAGGACCTGTCCACCACGCTCGAAGGCATCGAGAGCGTCATGGGCCTAGACGAGTTGCGGGCGAAGATCGCCGAACTCGAAACCGAAGCGGCCAAGCCGAACCTGTGGGACGACGTCGAGTACGCGCAGAAGATCAGCAGCCAGCTGGTGCACCGGCAGGCCGAACTGCGCAAGATCAGCGACTTGCGGCAGCGGGTCGAGGACGTCGAAGTCCTCTACGAGCTCAGCGAGGACGAAGGCGACCAGGCCGGGCTCGACGAGGCCGACGAGGAGCGCAAGCGGCTCAAGAAGGAGCTCGACGCCCTCGAAGTCCGCACCCTGCTCTCCGGCGAGTACGACGAGCGGGAAGCCGTCGTCACCGTCCGCGCCGAAGCGGGCGGCATCGACGCCGCCGACTTCGCCGAGATGCTCATGCGGATGTACGTGCGCTGGTCCGAACGCCACGAATACCCCGTCGAGGTCTACGACACCTCCTACGCGGAAGAAGCCGGCGTCAAGTCCGCCACCTTCCGCATCAACGCCCCCTACGCCTACGGCACGCTGTCCGTCGAGCAGGGCACCCACCGGCTGGTGCGGATCTCGCCGTTCGACAACCAGGGCCGCAGGCAGACCTCCTTCGCCGGCGTCGAAGTCCTCCCCGTCGTGGAGGAGACCGACCACGTGGAGATCCCGGAGAAGGACATCCGCGTCGACGTGTTCCGCTCCTCCGGTCCCGGCGGGCAGAGCGTCAACACCACCGACTCCGCCGTGCGCATCACGCACATCCCCACCGGCATCGTGGTGTCCTGCCAGAACGAGAAGTCGCAGCTGCAGAACAAGGCGGCCGCGCTGCGCGTGCTCCAGTCCAAGCTGCTCGCCCGCAAGCGGGAGGAGGAGCGCGCCGAGCTCAACGCGCTCAAGGACAGCGGCTCCAGCTGGGGCAACCAGATGCGCTCCTACGTGCTGCACCCGTACCAGATGGTCAAGGACCTGCGCACCGAGTTCGAGGTCGGCAACCCGGACGCCGTGCTCGACGGCCAGATCGACGGGTTCCTCGAAGCGGGCATCCGCTGGCGCCGCCAGCAGGACTCCGCGGCCTGAGGCCGCCGGGCGGACCGCGACGCGTGCCGCCCGCACGGGTGAGGGCGTTGCTCCGTCCGGAAGCTGCGGTGCGTGAGCTGATCACGAGCTGACCAGCGGAGATGGACCCGGTACCGGCGCTCCTGGTGACTGGTCCGGGTGAGCGCCGGTCCCCCGAAAGGTCGCAGGTAAACTCACGCCCCGTGATCCGGCTTGAGCACGTGTCCAAGGGATACAAGACCTCGACCCGTCCCGCGCTCGACGACGTCTCGGTGAGCGTCGGCAAGGGCGAATTCGTGTTCCTCATCGGCCCTTCCGGCTCGGGGAAGTCCACGTTCCTGCGGCTGCTGCTCCGCGAGGACGTGCCCACCCGAGGCCGGGTGTTCGTGGCCGACTGGAACGTCGCGAAGCTACCGCGACGACGGGTGCCGAGGCTGCGGCAGCGGATCGGCTGCGTGTTCCAGGACTTCCGGCTGCTCAACAACAAGACGGTCGCCGAGAACGTGGCGTTCGCGCTCGAAGTCATCGGGAAGCCGCGGCACACCATCCGCAAGGTGGTGCCGGAGGTGCTGCAGCTCGTCGGCCTCGACGGCAAGGCCGACCGGATGCCGCACGAGCTCTCCGGTGGTGAGCAGCAGCGCGTCGCCATCGCGCGCGCCTTCGTGAACCGGCCGCTGGTGCTGCTGTGCGACGAGCCCACGGGCAACCTCGACCCCGACACCAGCCAGGACATCATGCTGCTGCTGGAGCGGATCAACCGCACCGGCACCACGGTGGTCATGGCGACGCACGACCACTCGATCGTCGACTCGATGCGGCGCCGCGTCGTGGAGCTCAGCCTCGGCAGAGTGATCCGCGACGACGCCCGCGGCGTCTACGGCGTCGGTCGCTGAGCAGCCCCGCACCCCCGAACCCAGCCAGGAAGCACACACCAAGATGCGCGCGAGCTTCGTATTCAGCGAGGTCGTCAACGGCCTTCGGCGCAACGTCACGATGACCATCGCCATGATCCTCACCACGGCCATCTCGGTCGGCCTGCTCGGTGGGGGTCTGCTGGTCGTCCGGTTGATCGACCGGATGCAGGAGGTCTACCAGGACCGCGTCGAGGTCGTCGTGTTCATGACCGACGACGTCAGCGCCAACGACGCGGACTGCACGCAGCAGCCCTGCGCGAACCTCAAGTCCGAGCTGACCCGCTCCTCCGGCGTCGAATCCGTCAAGTTCGAGAACCGCGAGCAGGCGTTCGAGAACTTCAACAAGGTCTTCGAGACCATGCCGGAACTGCGCGACGTGGCCCGCGTCGAAGCGATGCCCGCCTCGCTTCGGATCAAGCTCACCGACCAGGAGCGGTTCGGGGCCATCCAGCAGAAGTTCGACGGCCAGCCCGGTGTGGACAGCGTCGTCGACCAGGCCGACTACCTGGACCGGTTGTTCGGCGTGCTCAACGGCGTGCGCAACGCGACCTTCTCGATCGCGCTGGTGCAGGCGATGGCGGCGCTGCTGCTGATCTCCAACACCATCCAGCTCTCCGCGTTCACCCGGCGCACCGAGACCGGCATCATGCGGCTCGTCGGCGCCACCCGCTGGTACACCCAGCTGCCGTTCCTCCTGGAAGCGATGGTGTCCGGCCTGATCGGCGCGCTGCTGGCGATCATCGGGCTGCTCATCTCGAAGGCGGCGTTCATCGACAGGGTCATGTCGCCGGTGTTCGGCACCGGCATCATCCCGGAGATCGGCTACGGCGACATCGCCGCCGTCTCGCCGATCATGCTGCTGGTCGCGGCCGCGATCTCGGCGACCACCGGGTACGTGACGCTGCGGCTGTACGTGCGGCTCTGACCCCGGAAACCACCGCGGGGGGCGGCCGTGCTCGTCGAGCGCGGCCGCTCCTCGCGTTCCAGACCGGGAAAACCCGGTTGACCACGAGGCTCGGCGGCTGCTTCGCTCTACGCCCGGCGCGGGCCGAGCACGACCGGCGCCGTGCCGCGGTCCCGCCGCGCACGAGACACGGGTAGCTAAGGTTGCAAGCATGGTGAAGGAACGCGGGCGCAAGCAGATCGCGCAGAACCGCAAGGCGCGGCACGACTGGTCGGTGCTGGACACCTACGAGACCGGGATCGTGCTCACCGGCACCGAGGTGAAGAGCCTGCGGCAGGGCAAGGCCTCCCTCGTCGACGCCTTCGCCACCGTCGACCAGGGCGAGGTGTGGCTGCGTAACGCGCACATCCCCGAGTACACCGAAGGCACCTGGACCAACCACGAACCGCGGCGCTCCCGGAAGCTGCTGCTGCACCGCGGCGAGATCCTCCGCCTGGTCGGGAAGATCAAGGAGAGCGGGCTGAGCCTCATCCCGCTGTCCATGTACTTCTCCGACGGCAAGGCCAAGGTCGAACTCGCCCTCGCCCGCGGCAAGAAGGCGCACGACAAGCGGCACGACATGGCCAAGCGGGACGCCGACCGCGAGATGCAGCGCCACATCGGCCGCATCCGCAAGGGCCGCCGGTGAGCATCCCGGCCGGGCCCGCCTCCGACGCGGAAGTGCGGCCCTGGCTGGACCGGCTCGGCCTGCCCGGGCTCGTCGACCTGCACACGCACTTCCTGCCGGAACGCGTGCTGCACAAGGTGTGGTCCTACTTCGACCAGGCCCGCACCCACTACGGCATGGACTGGCCCGTCACCTACCGGCACGACGAACCGACCCGGCTGCGGCTGCTCCGCGACCTCGGGGTGACCGCGTTCGCGCCGCTCGTCTACCCGCACAAGCCCGGCATGGCCGCCTGGCTCAACGAGTGGGCCCTCGACTTCGGGCACCGCACGCCGGGCGCCGTGCCCACCGCGACGCTCTACCCCGAACCCGGCATGGAACGCGCCATGCGCGACGCCCTCGCCGCCGGGGCGCGCTGCATCAAGGTCCACGTGCAGGTCGGGAAGTTCGACCCGCGGGACCCGCTGCTCGACGAGACCTGGGGAGTGCTCGCCGAAGCGGGCACGCCCGTCGTCATCCACTGCGGGCACGGGCCCATCCCCGGTGACCACACCGGGCTCGACGTGTTCGGCGAAGTGCTGCGCAGGCACCCGCTGCTCACCGCCGTCCTCGCGCACGCGGGCATGCCCGAGTACGACACCGCGCTCCGGCTCGTCCACGAGCACCCGCGGGTGCACCTGGACACCACCATGGTCGGCGTCGCCTTCACCGAGCGGTTCAGCCCGCTGCCCGCCGACTGGCCGGCCCGGCTCGTGCCCGTGCGGGACCGCGTCGTGCTCGGCACCGACTACCCCAACATCCCCTACCCGTACGCCGAGCAGCTCGCCGCCATCGCCGGGTGGGCCGCCGCCGACGAACGGCTCGGCACCCCGTTCCTGCGCAGCGTCCTGCACGACGCACCCGCCCGGCTGCTGAAGCTCCCACCTGCGGAAATCTCGTAGGCCGATATTGGAATGATCCGCGGGGGAGCGGACGTTATGCTGTACGGACCGCGCGGTCGAGAAGGAACGGCCGCAACGAGGGGGTGAACGGTTTCGACTCCGTACGGTGATCCAAGGGAAGCGTGCCGGTGCAGGCGGGAGACCACCGAGAGCGTCGCCGCAATCTAATAAGCGCCGACAAGAGTCAGCGCGAGTTCGCCCTCGCCGCCTGAGCGAGGAGCGACTCTGTCGGACCGGGAACGCCTCCGTCCCGGAATCCGGCATCGACTAGGAGGCTCTTACCGCCAGGTCCGGCCGCGGGACCTGGTGGGACATCGAACAGCGGCTGGGCTCGTCACCTCGGCTAGTTCGCGAGACCGAGGGAGCCAAGCAGAGGCATAGCGGACTGCGCACGGAGAAGTCTTGGTGAAGCGACGGAGGACCCGGGTTCGATTCCCGGCACCTCCACTTGGAGCCTGGTTGACGCTTTTGGCGTCTTCCCGGCTCCTTTTCATCTGTACGGGGGCCGAGCCCCGTAGGCCCCCACGGTGCGGTGGTGCGGATCGTGGGGCTCCTTGCCTCGGGTGGGGGTTGGGG
>NZ_JAIUKB010000210.1:0-5811 GCF_020176785.1 Saccharopolyspora sp. 6V
TGCGGAAGTCGTACCGAACAGCCGCGACCAGATCTGCTCCTGCCTCGGCGTGTTGCGTGCTAGTCCGGTCAACAGGTTGAACGGTGTGGCCGTCCAGAGCTCTCGGATGCGCAGCGGGTCGGTGGTGGCCGCGTTCTCCCAGCCGGTGAAGACGGGACGTTTCGAGCGCGGCCACAGCGGGAGCACCGCGTGTCCTCGTGCTGCTGCGGTCAGGGCGGCGTGGAGCAACGGCGGGTCGGCGTCGTGCGGGTCGTCGACGTGGCCGGTGGGGATGCTCATCGGTTCGGCCTGGCTCGGACCAGCGCCGTGCAGGCATCGTGGCCCAGGTGGAGGTGGGGCATGACGGCGGTCTCCTTCCTCTATCCGCACCGGGCCGGTCCCGCCGTAGCGGACGGGGCCGGCCCGGCGGACGTGGTTCAAGCGGCCTCGCCGGAATCCGGGGAAGCCTCGGCATCGCCCGTGGTCGACGAGGCCTCGGCGGTGACGAGTGCTTCGACTTCGGCCGGTTCGTATCCCCACTGCTGGAGCTGCGCGAAATACCGGCGCTGGAGATCGTCGGGCCGTTCCCAGGTGTGGCGGCGGTCGGTGCCCGCCTCGATCGCGGCCATCGCCAGCACCGTCAGGATCACCGCGGCGCGGCCCGGGGTGGCCTGCTCGGCCATCCGCGCGATTTCCGCCGAGCCGCCGGAGACACCGAGCAGCTCGGCGGCGAGTTCGTGGCCGCCGGTGAGGGCCTTGCGCAAGCAGTGACCACCGTCGGCCCAGGCCTGTGCGGTCCACGCGGGCGCGTCCTTCGGGGCCGTGCGCCGGGCGGCGAACTTGCGCAGCCAGTCGCGGCGCAGGGTCGTGGCCGAGTCCCAGGCTTTGCCGTGGTCGATCACGGTGCGTCGGTGGGCCTTCTTGGCTGTGCGCTCCTGCTCGGTCAGCTCACCGCCGTTGCTCGGTGCCCGGGTGGCCTGTCCCGCGGGTGCGAAGCGTTCGGCGTGGCCGTGGTCGATGAAGTCCTGGCAGACCCCGATCTCCTCGACCTGGCCGGTGGGCCGGGAGTAGTCCAGGAACACCGCGTGCCCCGGGCAGTGGACGTGCTGTTCGGGGTCGAGGTCGCTGCCGGGTTCGGATTCGGGTGTCGGTCGCAGCGCGCTGAGCCTCCGCAGCCCGTCCGGGTAGAGGTAGGGCCGGTCGATGACGGTGACACCCTGCTCGACGAGTTCGCCGGTCCGCACGGCCAGCGCGGCCTCTTCGGCACGCTGGTCGCGCCAGCGCTGAGCGACGTGGGCGAGCTGCGCCGGCCGGGTGGAGGCGGTCTCGCGCAGCTCGGCTTGCGCCTCGTCGTCGCCGTCGAACTCCGCGATGAACCCGGCCTGCACCAGGTCCAGTCCGGCTTCGACCGCGCCGGTCGCGGCTGCCGAGCGGGCCACGGTCACGGTCGACTGGACGCGTTTGGCTGGCACGGACCGCTTCCGCGCGATCTGGCGGGCGGAGAGCCCGAGGTCGAGGAGTTCTTGGGTGGCGGCGAGCTCGTCGCGTTCGGCGAGCCGGCACCGGTGCTCGTTCTCCCCGAGCTGATCGATGACCCGCTCGATCGTCCCGCGGTCGTCATCGTCGGAGTCCCGTGCGTCGCTGACCAGCACCCGGACCTCGCTCAGTCCGGCCTCGACCGCGGCGAGGGCGCGCCGCTGCCCTTCGCGCACGATCAGCGAACCGTCGGCACGGCGGCGGGCGATGATGGGCTGGCGCACACCCCGCTGTTTGATGTCGGCGAGGAAACCCTTGGTGAGCCCGGCTTCGGAGCGGACGTTCACCCCGATGATCAGGTCGCGCGGATCGACCCGCAGCAGCTCGACGTCGCCTTCCGCGATCTCCGGCGCACCGCTCGTACTCGAACCGTCGGCCGTAGCAACACTGTCCATAGTGGTCGTTTTAGGCAATGTTCTCTCCGTTTCAAGGCAACAAAAAACGCACCTCGTCCGAGGTGCGTCGAGATGGGGTGCGCTCAGTCCAGCTGGATCTCGGGGTCACCGGCCATGTTGTCGAGGAGCGCGCTCAGGTGGTGGGCCTTGGCCATCAGAATCTGCTCGAGCATGGACAGCAGCACGCTGGGAGCCTGCGGGGCGGCTGCCTTCCGTGCCCGTTCCAGCGCGAGGTTGGCCATCACGCCATCGCCGATGAGATGTGACGCGACCGCCAGCAGGACTGCGGGTGCTTCGACCTCGGTGTCCGGGGCGTGGCGAAGCAGGATCGTCCAGAGCTGCTCGGCTCCCGGTTCCCGCCGGAACAGCATCAGGTCCCGCACCGCGGGAGAACCCACGGCACCGAGTGCGGCCACCGCCTCGTCCGTGCTCAACGCCTCGCCGTCGCGCAACCGTTCCAGCGCCGCGAACACCGGTGCCGCGGCTTCCCGTAGCGACTGAGGCACGTCCTCCGAGCGTTCGTACCAGGTCTGCAAGCGGTCGGCGACGTCGCGGCGCACCGCGTCCGAGGCGGGAGCGATCGTCGCCGCCATCTCCTCCCGGCTTCCCCACAAGCGAAACCCTCCCGCGGCGGCCATCGCCGCCAGCTGGGAACCGGTGGTGTCGTACACGACCCCGTCGCAGCCGTCGTGCTGGTAGCAGTACCAGTTCTCCCCGTCGCGCAGGGCTGCGGTCCACACCGCGTGCACGCTGATCTCGTGCTCGTCGAACTCCGAACCGACCTCGGCGATCAGTTCCCGCTGCTCCTCGCGGTCACCGCCGATCACGACCGCGACGACGGCGTCGACCTCCTTGTCCTCGGCGAACTGCCGCAGAAATCGTGCGGCCGGTGCGCGGTGCTCCGGCGCGGGCAGGTCGATGCGCAACGTGACTTCCACCTTCGACCTGGTGCCGAGGTCGAGCAGTCCGACCAGCACCAGTGAGTCGGCGGGGACGAAACCCATCAGGTTCGGGATTTCGCTGACCAGCGGGTCGAGTCCGTTGAGCGCCAACTTCGATTCCTCCATGATGAACGACCTTTCTGTCGTGTGGTGAACGGATGAGCAGAGTCAGGCCGAGAGGGGCCGTTGCCCGGCCGCGTACCGGCAGTCCGCGGGAACGCCGTGGTGCCATCCCGCGCAGGTGATCTCGCCCAGCACGCGTTCCGGGTTGCCCGCCTTGCGGCGCGTGATCGTGTCGAGCTCGTCGATCCGCGCGCCTTCCAAGGCCTCGTGCGCGTCGTGGCTTTCCCAGAACAACGGCTGGTCGGGGAACGCGCGCCGCCACATCCGGCAGTACAGACCGGAAGCGACCGAGGCCAACGGGGTCACTTGGCTGGCCTGGGCGAGCACGCAGCACACCTCGGCCGCGGTCGCCGGCCGCGTGTCCTGCCCGGCCACGACCCGCTCCAAGATCTCGACGGCGTGCGAGCGGTACACGAACTCGGTGGACATCAACTCTTGCCGCGGCGGCAGCAGAGCGAACGAGTGCCACAACGTGTCGGCGGCGTCGGGGTGTCGGGTGCGCGCGGCGTCGATCTCGTCCTCGGCCCACCCCAAGGCCTCGAACGCGCCGATGATCTCGCGCCCGATGTCCCCGAACGCAGCGGAGATCGAGCTGTTGCTCGTGATGGCGGCCGGATCTGGGGCCATGTACACCTCCCATGAAAAAGACGCCCGTCCGAAGACAGGCGTCGGTTGAAACGACATGCGGATGGAACGTTGCTGGTCGAGGAGCCGGTGACGGAGCGGGATGCGCTCGTCAGCAGGCCGTGGGGAACGCGTTCATCCCGTCGACGCGGACATCGATCTGGACCTCGGTCTCGGGTCGTCGGTAGCGCTTGCCTGCCCGTTCACGACTGACGTCGATCAACAGGTGACCGTCCTTGCTGATGCGTGCAGCGATGTGCACGCCACCGACGGTCATCGTGGGAGCGGATGTCGGCTCGACCAGCCACAGTGGATCGCCGCCTTCCGCGCACAGCTTCGCCCCGAACGCTCCAGGGACGACGGAGGTGGCGGCGGAGATCTCGTCGTCGCCGTGCAGATCGACGTAGAACCGGTCGCTGGCGGACTCGTGCCGTTGCCAGCGGTCCTGCGGTGACCGGATGCCGAGCGCGGACGTCAACGCGTACTGGATGCGTTCGAGCACGTCGGTCCAAGGCGCCGAATCGGGATCTTCGGGGACCGGTGCGCCATCACCTGTGGACCAGAGCTGCCGTTCGTCCTCGGCGAGGGCGCAGCACACCTCGGTGTTCTTGCGACGCACGGCGACGACCAAGGCAGCAGCCTGCGGAAGAACGTCGCGCACGAGCTGGGACACCTCCAGCATCCGCAGCCGGTAGAGCTGGTCGGCGGCGTGCTCGGCGGTCTCGTCCGCACGAGCGATCCGCTGCGCCAAGTACCGCGAAGGAACAACCGACAACATGACCTCACCTGCCCTTTCTTGTGGAGTGGTCCGTTCGCGCAGCTTGGTTTCGACGCAGTGCCGGACTCTGGGGAGTGGGGCCAGCGACTGAAGTCCTGCCGACCACGACCCGCTTCTATGAACCAACCGGGGTGGCTGGTGAGTCGGTTATGAAGAGGAGCGGCCTGGAGGCTGGATGTCGGTGACGTCCGATGTATGTTCGGTTCGGAGCCGGTAGCGTGGTGCGACACGCCTAGGGGATCTGAAGTGAATTCCGGGCGTGTCGGTCACAGCCGGATAAAGTAATCCCGTCGAGCGGGCTGTTCTGCCTGATCGACAAGGGTGGCATCGGCCCGCCAGGGCCGATGAGGATCGCAACCTCGCCGCGTTCGGCCTCGGGCACCTCCAGCGCCCCGGTGGCATCGGCCCGCCAGGGCCGATGAGGATCGCAACTCGGGCGCAGTGAGCCCCGCTGATGCCCAGGCGCTTGTGGCATCGGCCCGCCAGGGCCGATGAGGATCGCAACCTCGCCGCGTTCGGCCTCGGGCACCTCCAGCGCCCCGGTGGCATCGGCCCGCCAGGGCCGATGAGGATCGCAACCCTCGGGTCGGGCTCCCGCGTGCCTCACGGAAGCTCTCAGTGGCATCGGCCCGCCAGGGCCGATGAGGATCGCAACCCCGCCGGTGATGATCGTGATGGGTGTGCTGTAGGCGTGGCATCGGCCCGCCAGGGCCGATGAGGATCGCAACGAGTTCGACAACGCGCCGAACGCGGCGGCGTGGTTGTGGCATCGGCCCGCCAGGGCCGATGAGGATCGCAACTCCCAGGTTTTCGGCATCCTCGGCGGCGTCCTGCAAGGTGGCATCGGCCCGCCAGGGCCGATGAGGATCGCAACTCGGGCAGGAGGCGAGCATGGGTGCGGGCGTAGGCGTGGCATCGGCCCGCCAGGGCCGATGAGGATCGCAACCGCGCCGACACCGATGATGTGGCGGCCGAACTCCCGTGGCATCGGCCCGCCAGGGCCGATGAGGATCGCAACCCCGCCGCCGCCCCGCGGCGCCGGCACCGCACCGCGTGGCATCGGCCCGCCAGGGCCGATGAGGATCGCAACATCGACGGCCGCTTCGCCCCGGTCGCCGCAGCCACCGTGGCATCGGCCCGCCAGGGCCGATGAGGATCGCAACTCCGGCTTCGGCAGGTTCATCAGCGCCTGCTCCTTCGTGGCATCGGCCCGCCAGGGCCGATGAGGATCGCAACGTCAGAGTCACCGGCGGGCAGAGCCCGCACCCTCGAAGTGGCATCGGCCCGCCAGGGCCGATGAGGATCGCAACTCGTCGTCGGTGACGGCGTACGAGGTGTAGATCTCGGTGGCATCGGCCCGCCAGGGCCGATGAGGATCGCAACCCGGACGGGCGGGCACCCCCCCCCCCCCCCCCCGCCCCGCCCCGCCGCCCCC
>NZ_JAIUKB010000211.1:0-5676 GCF_020176785.1 Saccharopolyspora sp. 6V
ACCAGACACCTCCACAACGACAACAAGACCAACCTACGACCACCGTGCCACCAAGATCAGTTTTGTTACAAGTAGTAAGTCGATGAAGGCGGTCCACCGTGCGGCCGAGACCCCCAGCACCGGACCTTCCCCGTGCTCCTTGCTGTCGCGAACGCGCACGAGATCGGCACCGACGCACACCTCGACGCACTGGTTGCCGTTCGGGTTGCTGTACGAGCTTTTGAACCAGACTCCCCGGGTGCGGCGGGCGGCGTCTGCGTCGATCGGGGTCATCCCTGCGGCGATCCTTCAACGTCGGTGCTCGGGCGAACGAACTACAGCTCGTCCGCGAAGTCGAGCAGCAACCGGCGCGTCTGTTCCGGGCCTACCGCGGCAGCCTTCTGCTGCTCCCACAGCCCCAGGGACTGCGCCGCTCGCTTGCTGTCATCCACATACGAACCAGCGTCATGGTGTTCGAGGTAAACGATACTGACCGGAGGCTTCGTGTCGTACCCGAAGATGCTGTAGTCGTGGCCTTGGCCCATGTAGTAACCGACTCCGAACGGCACTACCTGGATCTCGACGTTGGGCCGGTCGAGATCCTCGACGAGCCTTGGCCCGCTCTCTCATGAGCTCGGCGATTCCTGCGGTCCACGCGCGTAGAGAGTCACGTCCCACTGATCCTCGCGTGGCTGCTCGTCCACGCCGGAACACCTCCACTCACGTGGAGGGCACCTCTGGAGCACCTTCGTCGGTGCCACCCCGTGGTGCGGAACACCTCCACACGCGTGGAGAGCACTGCTCCGCCTTCTCCTGCGGCGTCTGCGGGGCCGGAACACCTCCACGCGCGTGGAGAGCACATTTCCACTCCCTATTCTCAGCGAATTGCTGACGGAACACCTCCACGCGCGTGGAGAGCACTCGTCGGTGGCCCACCAGGTGTAGGGGCCGAGCGGAACACCTCCACGCGCGTGGAGAGCACTACTGCTGCCGGTACTTTCCGATCGCCCGCCGCGGAACACCTCCACGTGCGTGGAGAGCACCCTTTGCGAACTGCGGTTTTAGGAGGGGCGTTGCACGTTTTGGGCGAGGGTCATGGTGGGGCGGGATCGGACCTTCCTCGGTTGCGTCGTGGCCACCAGTCGCTCAGGGGCAGGCCGTCGAACGACGCGAACCGACTTCGCGGCCCGGTCGCAACGTGATCACTTCACCTGTCTGCTGCTTCCCTGGCGGGCCGGCCGAGCTCGGCTGGACGGCTGGCTACTCGGTCATGGCGCCTTGTTGGATGCGGGCGAGGAACGTCGTCCACGCGGAGGCGTCCAGGATGAGGATGCCACCGTCGCGGTCCTTGGTGTCGCGGACCGCGCGTGCTCCGGTCGGCAAGCCTGCTACCTCGACGCAGTTGCCAGAGTTGCCGGTGTAGCTGGAAACCCGCCACGACAGCTGTCGCAGCTCAGTGCTGGTCATGGCAGCGACCTCTCACATTGCTCTCGCCCTACCTGTACTGGGTCTTCACCTTACCGATCAACTCCAGCGACTCGTTGGGCGTGAGAGCAGCGTTACGAAGGCGGCGATAAGCGTTCGCGTGGGCCTCGATGACGGCGGCCTCCTCGGGGTAGTTCGCGCCAGCGACGTCTTCGACATAGACCACGGCACCGGTCGATTCGAGCTGGAGCATCACAAACGAGCTTTTCGCGATGAAGGCTCCATCCGTACCGGCGGACGCCTTCGCACGAAACGGCAGGATGTGGAGATCGAGGTTAGGTAGTGCGGCCAGCTCTTCGAGCAGCTCCAACTGCTGTTTCATCACCCGATCGTCTCCGAGGACCCGGTGCAAGGTCGCTTCATGCAGGATGGCATCCACGTGCGGAGCGCCCTCCTTGATGAGCACGTCCCGTCGTCGAAGGCGAACTTCGACCTGCCGATCAAGTTCCTGACGAGATGCGAACGGGTAGCCAGCGGTCAAGACCGTGCGCGCGTAGTCCTCGCTCTGCAGGATCCCGGCGACGACCTCGTTCTCGTAGATCGTGAGCGCGGTCGCCTCGGACTCCAGGACCAGGAAGCGGCGGAACCAGTCAGGCACGTTGTCCCGGTACGTACCGCGGCGGCGTGGAGTCGGGACCGCAGCCAGACGAAGCGCTTCCGCTGCTTGTGAATCGTCGGCGCCGTAGAGCTCGAGCAGCTTGCCGACCTCGTCGGATTTGATGCTCTGCTTGCCATTCTCCATCTTCGAGATCTTCGCCGTCGAGCAGCCCAAGTGCTCGGCAGCGGCCGCAGCGGTCAGGTGCTCCCCCTCGCGCAGGCGGCGAAGCAGGATTCCGAGCTGGATCAGCACGACCTGCGGATCCTTGGTGGACACGATCATCTCCTCCTGCCTGAGCATGGCGAGGCATCAACCGCACCTCACCCATCCAGGGTATCGTTTACTCGAAACTTTCGCGTTAGTGTCACGTTGTCAGTCGCCGCTAGGTGCACGCTATACCACCGTCCGAAGTCGTAGTTGGACGCTTCGGAGTCGCGACACGTCACGTCCGCCGAGATCCCGGCACTCCGAGCAACCGCAACGGAAGAGACGGAGCCGTTCATGCCTTCACCACCGACTTCCTCGGAATCACACCCTCCGAACGCAGGTGAGGTGGTCGAGCAGGCGCGTGCCGTTGAGCAACGGCTTCTCGAACTCGTGGCTGCGGTGGAGAAGCCGGTCGTCGTGACCGCTGAGGACTGCACTCGGCTCGCGGCGTCGCTGCGCGGTTTCGCGAAGTGCCTCGATCGCTTCGGCGGGCTCTGCCCGACCGCTCCCCCGCGCTGCGCGACGCGCACCTGGGTGTTTCCCGGCCAGCAGCGGTGACCCGAACTCCCCGGACCGGACGGACCCCGACCGCCGTTCCGGGGTGCACCGGCACCTGACCGCCCCTTCGGCGGGTGCCGGTAGCCGGCCGCGTGACGTGCTTCCCCGAGCGTCACCGGCCAGCCCGGCTGCCTTGCGGGGTTACTCCCACCACTGCTTGCGGCGCTGCGCGTCCCCGAACAGGACCTCACCCGATGACCACTCGCACCTACGGGCTCCCCTGCGCATGGCACTTCGAACCCGCCCGCGGGATCACGCTGCGCTGGGGACGCCCCGACGGCCACTTCACCGTCCACAACGGTGATCAGCGCGGCAAGCGCGACGACCACGCGTTGATCGACACCGTGCGCGTCAGCAAACCCTGGCAGGACGACACCGACGTCGCCGCCAAAGCACGCGCCTGGGCCCGCGCCAACCCACGAAACGGAGGAAGACCATGACCCACTCACACCCCGACCGGATCACGCCGTTGAAACTGCACGCCGCAGTCACGCCCGCCGAACTGGAGGTGGCGCGGCTGGTGTCGTGCGGGTTGACCAACAGCGCCATCGCCACCCGGATCTACCGCAGCGAAGACACCGTCAAATGCCACATCCGGCACCTGCTGCGCAAAACCGGGGCCACGACCCGATCCGGCCTGGTGATCTGGATGTACGAAAGCGGCCACGTCGTGCCCGGGCAGCCCGGTTTCCCCGACCACGCCCGGCTCCCGGCCAGCCCTCCTCCGCTGGGGTCCGCAGCCGCCCGCAGCCGCGCCGCGGCCCGCCTGCACCGCACGCTCACCGCCGCCCGCGCCGACGTCGATGCCGCGCTCACCCGCCTCGGCACGCTCTGACCCCACGACCGGAAGGAGAACCCCATGCTCGAATCCCCGGATCGCACCGAACGGCTCGACCTCGACGCCGTGCTCTCGCGCACCGAACTCGTTCTCGCCCGACTGATCAGCCGCGGATGGACCAACGCGGAGATCGCCACCCACCTGCAACGCAGCTGCGCCGGAATCCGATCCCAGGCCAGCACACTGCTGCGCCGCACCGGAGCCCGCTCCCGAACCCAGCTCGTGGTCTGGATGTACGAAACAGGGCACGTCATCCCCGGCGTCGCCGCCAACCCGGACACTCCCCAATCCCCGCAACCAGGCGCGGGAAAGGTGCTCTGCCCGGAACAGACCACCGCGATGAGCGTTCCCGCCCTGCGCAAGAAGCTCATCACCGCTCGCAACGACCTCGCCGCACTCGCCCGGCTCCTGGAACAACCCGCGAACCACTGCCCCGGCCACCGGAGGCCGCAGAGATGAGCCACCGCCACCACGGAATCCGGCTGGTCTCCTTCAGCATCGGCGCCCTCGCCACGACCAGCGGCCCGACGCTCCCCGCCGCCCTGGCAGCGGCATCACCCCACGACGAAGCCACCGTCGCCGACGTGCTGCGCCGCACGCTCTACCCCCGCGCCCGCACCACGCCGCACCTGATCACCCAACTCGCCGAGGAACTCGCGCTGCCCGAAAGGAAAGTGCGCTGCCTCCTGCACTCACCACGGCCACTGCTGCTCGCACCGACCGCGCGAGCACTGCTCGCCGGACTGCGCGACGCCCACCCGGAACTCCGACTCGCCGTGAGCACGAACCTCGCCGCCGCCGACACCGGCCACGCCGACCTCATCCGCGCCGAACTCGGCCCCCTGCTCGAGGCCACCCACTTCTCCCACCGCACCGGACACGTCTACGGAACCGGCCCGCAAGCATTCGAAACCCTCGCCCACCATCACGACATCCACGTCGACAACGTCGTCCACATCGGACCAGACGAACGAGAGGACTCACACGCACCACTCCTCGCAGGCGCCCGCGCCTTGCTGGTTCACCCCGACCACCAGCGAATCCCCCGCGTCGCCGCCGCCGACCGCTACCGGGCCGCCGCAGACCTCTCCCGCGCCGTCACCGAAATCCACCGCTGGATCCCGGAAAGCCACCCTCGCCCCACACTCCCAGTTCGGGCCTCCGGGATGATCCGCGACGCCGCAGGACGAGTCCTACTCGTCCGCGGACCCGACGACGAACAGTTCAGCTTCCCCGGCGGACGCTGCCACCCCTACGGGCGCGAAACACCACCTGAGGCGATGACCCGAGAAGTCCACGAAGAACTCCGTCTCACCACCACCGCCGGGAAACTGCTATGGGCAGGCACCTCCCACGCCGAATCATCCACCGGCGAGAACAAAGTCCACTTCCTCTTCGAAGCCCACCTCACCGGCACCACCACACCCGACCCCGACCCCACCGAAGTCGCCGAACACCGATGGGCCAGCAACAACGACGCCCTCCACCTACTCCACCCCGCCGAAGCCGACCGCCTCACCCACATCACCGGCGGCAAACACCACGGCTGGCAACGACGAAGCCATCCTCGGAAATAACCACACCCGCAGCGATTACCTGTTGTCCCGTCCCATCGACACTGGCCCGTCGGCATCACACCGGCTGCTCGCAGTCGCAGCGTCGGCAGAACCTCCCGGTTGCGATCCTCATCGGCCCTGGCGAGCCGATGCCACAGCACGACGTCGGCGATCGTGGCCTCTCCCCAGCAGGAGTTGCGATCCTCATCGGCCCTGGCGGGCCGATGCCACTGGGGTCCCGGTCTACGAGGGTGAGCGTGTCCTGGTCGTTGCGATCCTCATCGGCCCTGGCGGGCCGATGCCACCCACCACCTCCGCATCCCACACCCGCAACCCGGACGAGTTGCGATCCTCATCGGCCCTGGCGGGCCGATGCCACGAGCGGCCGCGGCGGCGCGGGCTGCCTGCTCGTTCGGGTTGCGATCCTCATCGGCCCTGGCGGGCCGATGCCACCG
>NZ_JAIUKB010000212.1:0-5513 GCF_020176785.1 Saccharopolyspora sp. 6V
AGGGCCGCGCAGGCGCCGGCGGCGCGCAGCGCGGCCGCGCAGGCCCGGCCGCCGACCGCGACGACCTCCGGTCCCGCCCCGTCGCCGCGGTCCAGGCGTCCGGCGAGCAGCGCCAGCCCGAGCCCGACGACGGTGAGCACGGCGCCGATGATCGCCGGGGACGCGTAGCCGAACCCGGCGCTGATCCCGACCCCGCCGAGCCACGCCCCGCCCGCGTTGGCCAGGTTGAACGCCGAGTGGTTCGAGGCGGCCGCCATCGTCGGCGCGTCCCCGGCCTTCTTCATGATCAGCACCTGCAGCGGTGCGGTGACCCCGAACCCGACCGCGCCGAGCAGCACCGTCAGCAGCACCGCGGCCCACGGGGTGTGCACCGCCCAGGCGAACACGACCAGCACCACCGCCAGCGCGGCCAGCGCCCCGTAGATCGTCGGGCGCAGCGCCCGGTCCCCCAGCGGCCCGACCACCAGCGATCCGGCGGTCATGCCGACGCCGAACAGCGCCAGCACCACCGGCACGGCCGCCGCGGGCAGCCCGGCGAGCTCGGTCATCATCGGCGAGATGTAGCTGTAGACGGCGAACACGCCCGCGAAGCCGAACACGGCGGTGACCAGGCCGAGCCACACCTGCCGACGGCCCAGCGCCCGCAGCTCGCGGCCCAGCCCACCGCCCGCGGCGACCGGCACGTGCGGCACGAACGCGGCGACCCCGGCGACGGCGACCGCGCCGAGCACGGCGACCACGAGGAACGCGGCCCGCCACCCGAACACCTGGCCCAGGTAGGTGCCCGCGGGCACCCCGACGATGTTGGCGACGGTGAGCCCGAGCAGCACCCGGGCGACCGCGGTGGCCTGCCGCACGGGTCCCACCAGGTGCGCGGCGACGAGGGTGCTGACGCCGAGCACCGCGCCGTGCGGCAGCCCCGCCAGCAGCCGGGCCGCGAACACCGCCCCGTAGCCGGGGGCGAGCGCGGTCGCGAGGTTGCCGAGCACGAACACCCCGAGGAACGCCAGCAGCGCGTTCCTGCGCCGCAGCCGGGTGCCCAGCGCGGTCAGCAGCGGCGCGCCGATCACCACGCCCAGCGCGTACGCGGACACCAGGTGCCCGGCGGAGGCGATGGAGATGTCGAGACCGCCCGCGACCTGCGGGAGCAGCCCCATGATCACGAATTCGGTGGTGCCGATCGCGAACGCCCCCAGGGCGAGCGCCAGCAACGCCAGAACCATCGGGCCGGACCTTTCACCAGGGGTCGGAGGATCGTCGGCGGCACGACACCGGACTCGCCGCGAGGGCACGCGGCCGATCGTTTGGCACGTGCCAAAGCAGGGTCGCAGCCGCCGCGGCCCCGTTTCAAGCCGCGCCGCTGTGATCTCACCCGCGACCGGGCACCGGCTACCATGCCGACCACCCGGAGGCGACGGCGCGGAGGGACGGGATGCGGGAATCCGCTGGCAGGCGCACCACCATGGCCGACGTCGCCGCCGCGGCCGGGGTCTCCCGGCAGACCGTGTCCCTGGTGCTCGGCGACAAGCCCGGCCCGAACGCGGGCACCCGCGACCACGTGCTGCGCATCGCCGAAGACCTCGGCTACCACGCCGACCTCGCCGCGCAGCTGCTGCGCCGCGCCCGCAGCAGGCAGCTCGGCGTGCTGTTCACCCTCGGGCACGCGCTGGACCCGCACGTGGTCGAAGCGCTCTACACCGCCGCGGCCCGGCTCGACTACGGCGTGGTGCTCAGCGCGATCCTGCCCAGCCGCACCGTGCGACGCACCGTCGACGAACTGCTCGGGCTGCGCTGCGAGGCGCTGGTCCTCATCGGGCTCGCCGTGGAGGCCCCGGCGCACCTGGCGAAGGTCGCCGAGCGGGTGCCCGTCGTCGAGATCGGCCAGCGCACCGGCGCGGACGGCATCGACAGCGTGCGCACCGACGACGACGCCGGAGCCCGGCTGGCCGTGGACCACCTCGCCGGGCTCGGCCACCGCGACATCGCGCACGTCGACGGCGGCACGCTGCCCGGCGCCGCCGCGCGCCGCGACGGCTACCGGGCGGCGATGCGCGCGCACGGGCTTGCCGCGCACGTGCGGGTGCTGCCCGGCGACTACACCGAGGAGTCCGGCGCGGACGCGGCGCGGCGGCTGCTCGCGGATCCGCGGCCGCCCACCGCCGTGCTGGCGGGCAACGACCTGTGCGCCGCGGGGTTCGTCGGCACCGCGCTGCGCGGCGGGTTCCGCGTGCCGCGGGACCTCTCGGTGGTCGGCTACGACGACAGCCGGGTCGCGGGACTGCCGTACGTGGACCTCACGACCGTGCGGCAGGACACCGCGACGATGGCCGACCTCGCCGTCGAGGCCTGCGCGGAGCGGCTCGACGGGCAGCGCACCACCCCGTCCGACCGGTTGCTCACCCCCGCGCTCGCCGTGCGCGGCAGCACGGCGGCACCGCCGGCGGCTGGACCGCTCGCGCCGTCGGGGTGAGCGCCTAGGCTGCCTCCCGCACGGTCCGCCGGAGTGCGCGCGGGGGTCGCGGAACGCGGATCGGTGCGGGATCGGGCGCGCGGCGGGGTCACCACCCGACCGCACGGCCGGCCACCGATCCACCGCCAGGCACCGGGAGACGACGATGAGCAACGACCAGCGGGCGCGCCACGCCGCCGACGGCCATGACCTGATCCGGGTGCACGGCGCGCGGGTGAACAACCTGCGGGACGTCAGCGTCGAGCTCCCCAAGCGGCGGCTGACGGCGTTCACCGGCGTGTCCGGTTCCGGCAAGAGCTCGCTGGTGTTCGGCACCATCGCCGCCGAGTCGCAGCGGATGATCAACGAGACCTACAGCGCGTTCGTGCAGGGCTTCATGCCGACCCTGGCGCGGCCCGAGGTGGACGTGCTCGACGGGCTGACCACCGCGATCATCGTGGACCAGCAGCGGATGGGGTCCGACCCGCGCTCCACGGTGGGCACCGCCACCGACACCGGGGCGATGCTGCGCATCCTGTTCAGCAGGCTCGGGACGCCGCACCTCGGTTCGCAGCAGGCGTTCTCGTTCAACGTGGCCTCGCTCAGCGGGGCGGGCGCGGTGACGACGGAACGCGGCGGGCGGACCGTGAAGGAACGCCGCGAGTTCAGCGTCACCGGCGGCATGTGCCCGCGTTGCGAGGGCCGCGGCAGCATCTCCGACATCGACCTCACCGAGCTCTACGACGACTCCAAGTCGCTGTCCGAGGGCGCGTTCACCATCCCCGGCTGGAAGTCGGACAACTTCTGGACGGTCCGCGTCTACGCCGAATCCGGATTCCTGGACCCGCACAAGCCGATCCGCGACTTCACCGAGCGGGAGATGCGCGACTTCCTGCACCGCGAGCCGACGAAGGTGAAGGTGGAGGGCGTCAACCTCACCTACGAGGGCCTGCTCCCGAAGATCCGCAAGTCGTTCCTGGCCAAGGACGTCGAGTCGATGCAGCCGCACATCCGGGCGTTCGTGGAGCGCGCGGTCACGTTCGCGACCTGCCCGGACTGCGACGGCACCCGGCTCACCGCGGCGGCCCGCTCCTCGAAGATCGGCGGGGTGAGCATCGCGGACGCGTGCGCGATGCAGATCAGCGACCTCGCCGGGTGGATCGGCGGCTTGGACGAGCCGTCGGTGGCGCCGCTGCTCACCTCGCTGCGCGGGACGCTGGAGTCCTTCGTGGAGATCGGGCTCGGCTACCTGTCGCTGGACCGGCCCGCGGGCACCCTGTCCGGCGGCGAGGCGCAGCGGGTGAAGATGGTGCGGCACCTCGGTTCCTCGCTGACCGACGTCACCTACGTCTTCGACGAGCCCACCACCGGCCTGCACCCGCACGACGTCCGGCGGATGAACGACCTGCTGCTCCGCTTGCGGGACAAGGGGAACACGGTGCTGGTGGTGGAGCACGAGCCGGAGACGATCGCCATCGCCGACCACGTCGTGGACCTCGGGCCGGGCGCCGGGACGGACGGCGGCGAGGTGTGCTTCGAAGGTGACGTGGCGGGGTTGCGGGCGGCGGGCACCACCACCGGCAGGCACCTCGACGACCGGGCCGCGCTGAAGACCTCGGTCCGGGAGCCGTCCGGGACGATCGAGGTGCGCGGCGCCCGCGCGCACAACCTGCGGGACGTGGACGTGGACATCCCGCTCGGCGTGCTGGTCGCCGTCACCGGCGTCGCCGGGTCCGGCAAGAGCTCCCTGGTGCACGGTTCGCTGCCGAAGGACGCCGGGGTGGTCTCCGTGGACCAGTCCCCGATCCGCGGTTCGCGGCGCAGCAACCCCGCCACCTACACCGGGCTGCTCGACCCGATCCGCAAGGCCTTCGCGAAGGCCAACGGCGTGAAACCGGCGCTGTTCAGCGCGAACTCCGAGGGTGCCTGCCCCGGCTGCGGCGGTGCCGGGGTGGTCTACACGGACCTGGCGATGATGGCCGGGGTCGCCACCACGTGCGAGGAGTGCGAGGGCGAGCGGTTCCAGCCGGCGGTGCTGGAGCACCGGCTCGGCGGCCGGGACATCAGCCAGGTGCTGGCGATGTCGGTGGCGCGGGCGGAGGAGTTCTTCGGCGACGGCGAGGCGAAGACCCCCGCCGCGCACCGGGTGCTGCGCCGGCTCGCGGACGTGGGACTCGGCTACCTCACCCTCGGCCAGCCGCTGACCACGCTGTCCGGTGGCGAGCGGCAGCGGCTGAAGCTGGCCACCCGCCTGGCGGAGCAGGGAGGCGTCTACGTCCTCGACGAACCGACCGCCGGCCTGCACCTGGCGGACGTGGCGCAGCTGCTCGGGTTGCTGGACCGGCTGGTGGACTCCGGCAAGTCGGTGATCGTCGTCGAGCACCACCAAGCGGTGATGGCGCACGCCGATTGGATCATCGACCTCGGCCCGGGCGCGGCCCACGACGGCGGCCGCGTCGTCTTCGAAGGCACCCCGGCCGACCTGGTCGCGGCCCGCAGCACCCGCACCGCCCAGCACCTGGCGGACTACGTCGGGGCCTGAGGCGGGAACCGCTCAGCCGGCCGGACGTTCACCTCGTTCGTCCGGATGAGGCGCTTCGGTAGCATTCGGGCCGTGGGCGTGCTGCGGTGGAGTGAGTTGCTGGCCGGTTCCGCCGGCCGCTCGTGGCGCACGGTTCGAGTGGAACGCTCAGTGCTGGCGATCGTGCACAACGTGACCGCGGCTACCCGGCTGCTCGACATCCTCCCGTTCTGGGCCGCGGACCACCGAATCCAGACCGCGTTCACCTGCATCGGGTCGAGTGCTTTCACCACGGGGACCACGGAGTTCCTCGCAGCGCACGACATCATCCCCCTCCCCTGGGCCGAAGCGATGTCCCAGGAGTTCGACCTCGCGGTATCCGCCAGCTACGGCGGTCCGCTGCACGAAGTGACCGCTCCGCTCTTAGTCGTACCGCACGGCATGGGATACAATAAAACGCTGGCGAAGCCCGGAAGCCCGGAAGCCCGGAAGCCCGGAAGCCCGGAAGCCCGGAAGCCCGGAAGCCCGGAAGCCCGGAAGCCC
>NZ_JAIUKB010000213.1:0-5395 GCF_020176785.1 Saccharopolyspora sp. 6V
CCCCCCCCCGGCCCCCCCCCCGCCGCGGGGGGGCGCGGCGCCCCGCCCCCCCCGCCCCCCCGCCCGCGCGGGGGGGGGGGGGGGGGGCGCCCCCCCCCCCCCCCCCCCCCCCCCCACGATCGTTCGCCGAAGCTTACCCGCAGTGCTCGCACGAGCGGCGCCACGCCGGGCGGTTCACCGCGGCGAGCCGCCGTCCGGGCGCTCTGCCTGCGACGACGTTCCCAGCGGCGGGTGCTGGCGGGGGACGTCGTCCTCACTGACCGATACCACTTCACCGTCAATGACGTCCCCGTCACGGCTCCCCGCACCGCGCCCGGCACCGGGGGAACCCGCTCCCGGGAAGCCCGCGGGGAACCCGACGCCACCCGCGTGGGCCCAGAACCGCTGCTGCACCTGCTCGGCGTGGCGTTCGGCACGTCGAGCCAGCCGGCGGCGCACCAGCGCCCGCGTCGGCGGCAGCAGCAGCACCAGTCCCACGACGTCGCTGACGAACCCGGGCAGCGCGATCAGCAGGCCGCCCGCCACGACCAGCACCCCGTCCGCGACCTCCCGCTCCGGTGGCTTGCGCTGCATCGCGGCCTCGTTGAACGCCTGGAGGGAGCGGCGCCCTTCCCTGCGCAGCAGCCAGCTGCCGAGGAACGCGCCCCCGAACAGCAGTCCGATCGTGGGCAGCACGCCGATGGCGCTGCCGACCAGCACCAGCACGCTGATCTCCACGACGCCGATGGCCAGGAGCAGCAGGAGAATGGGCAAAACGACCTCCGGGACAAATCCGCCTCACCCCGTCCAACGCACGGGATGCCCGATTTTCTCCCGCGCGCCCGGACCGGTTTCCACGTGGTGTTGCGCTCACCACCGCCCGGTACCGGCCGTGGTCGCGCGCGGGTGCTCATAGACTGATCGGCGATGCGGGCGCACATGTCGAGATTCCTCGCACTGCTGGCGATCTGCGGCGTCCTGGCGCTCGCGGTCCTGGTCAGTGATCAGTACCTGCCGAGCCTGCCGCAGCAGCCCGAACGGCTGCCCGCCGCGGTGGTCACGCTCGGCGACAGCACGCTGTCCGGCGAGGGCGGCGGTCACTACGAGGCGGGCACCAACGGCGAGGGCGGCAACTGGTGCCACCGCTCCCCGGCGGCCCCGGTGCACCAGCTGCGGCTGCCGCCGGACGTGACGCGCATCAACCTGGCGTGCTCCGGCGCGCAGGCCGCGGCCATCGGGGCGGACGGCGACGCCGAGGGTTCCCAGGCCGCGCGGCTGGCCGAGCTGACCCAGCGGTTCCGGATCACCGACGTCGTGGTGCAGGTCGGCGCGAACGACGATCCCGCCTTCACCGACGTGGTGAACCGGTGCGTGGAGGCGTGGGCGACCCGGGTGCCCGGCGGCTGCGCCGAGCAGATGCGGGACCTGTGGCCGCAGCGGGTCGCGGCGATGCGGCCGAAGGTCGTGTCCGCGCTGCGCGAGGTGCGGGCCGCGATGGAGCGCTCCGGGTACACGCCCGCCGCCTACTCGCTGGTGGTGCAGTCCTACGCGTCGCCGGTGGGTCCGGACGTGGACCCGCGGCTGAACAACCTCTCCGGCTGCCCGTTCCAGACCGGTGACCTGGAATGGATCCGCGACACCGGGGTCCCGCAGCTGTCCGAGGGGCTGCGCGCGGCCGCCGACGAGGTGGGGGCGCGGTTCCTGGACCTGTCCCGCGCCGGGATCGGCCGGGAGGCCTGCACCGCGGACACCGCCGAGGACACCCCGGCCGGGCAGGTGCCCTCGCCACGGGACGGCGAGCAGGAGTGGTTCACCCGGCTCACCGTGGACTGGGGCAGCCTGCAGGACGACTACCGGGCGCCGCACGCGATGCAGGAGTCGTTCCACGCCAACGCGGCCGGGCACCGGGCCCTCGCCGGCTGCCTGAGCGAGTTCCTGGCGGGCACCGAGGAGCGGGCCGCCTGCGCGGCCGACGAGACGGGCGAACTGCACGCCGTGCCCGCCCCGCAGCCCTGATCCCGTGAACGCGACCGCCGTGCGCCGGACCGCTCAGGCCGCCGCCGGGATCGGGCGTCCCCCGGCCGGCCGGTGCCGGTCGCGGTGGAAGACCCAGAGGCGGAGCGCGGTGAACCGGGTGATGCCGCCCGCGACGCTCATCACCGCCACGGCGACCGCTTCGGCCACGCTGCCCGCATCGGCGTCGACCAGCCGCAGCAGGGCCAGCGCCGCGCTGCTGGAGACGCAGTAGAACAGGAACGTCGCCGCCGTCTGCAGGTGCATCCGCAGCCGCCGCTCCGGCAGCCCGGTGAACACGAAACGCCGGTGCAGCGCGCTGGAGCCGATCGTGGTCACCAGCAGCGCCAGCACGTTCGCGGGCCCGGTGGCGAAGGTGCCGCGCAGCAGCAGGTAGAGCAGCGCGTTCACCGCCGTCGTCGCTCCCCCGACCGCGGTGAACAGCACGGCCCGCCCGGTCGTGCCGCCGCGCAGCGCCGCGAGCGCCCGGCTGGTCCGCTCCGCCCACGACGGTCGTCGATCACCGCGCACCGCTCACCTCCGGCTCGGTCGCCCGCATCGATCGGTCTCGACGCTAGGTGAGCAGTGCGTCCGCCCGCGTTGAGGAACCTGGGAATCAGCTGGGAACCGGCGGACGGGGCGCTCGGACCCGCGCACGCGGTGGGACGATCTCGGCAGTACCGGAACCGTCGAGGGGAGTCGTGATGGCCGCAACACCGGAGACCGGAGTGGACGGAGCCGGCGACGTCGCGGGGCTGCTGCGCTCGCTGACGCTGGAGCAGAAGGTGGCGTTGCTGGACGGCACCGACTTCTGGCGCACCGAAGCGATCTCCGACGCGGACGTCCCGTCGATCATGCTCACCGACGGCCCGCACGGGCTGCGCAAGCAGCGCACCGGGGGCGATCACCTCGGGTTGGCCGACAGCGTGCCCGCGACCTGCTTCCCCACCGCAGCCGGACTCGCCGCCACCTGGAACGAGGAGCTGCTGCACGAGGTCGGGGCGGCGCTGGGCGCCGAGTGCCGCGCGGAGGACGTGGCGGTGCTGCTGGGCCCGGGCGTGAACATGAAGCGCAGCCCGTTGTGCGGCCGGAACTTCGAGTACTTCGCCGAGGACCCGCTGCTGGCCGGGCGGCTGGCGGCGGCGCTGGTGCGGGGCGTGCAGTCCCGCGGGGTGGGCACCTCGGTGAAGCACTTCGCGGTGAACAACCAGGAGACCGACCGGCTCACCGTCTCCGCCGAGGTGGACGAGCGGACCCTGCGCGAGATCTACCTGCCCGCGTTCGAGCACGTGGTGCGGGAGGCACGGCCGTGGACGGTGATGTGCTCCTACAACCGGATCAACGGGGTGCACGCGGCGGAGAACCGGTGGCTGCTGACCGAGCTGCTGCGCGAGGAGTGGGGCTTCGACGGCCTCGTCGTGTCGGACTGGGGCGCGGTGGGCGATCGGGCCGCGAGCCTGCGCGCCGGGCTCGACCTGGAGATGCCGTCGTCCGGTGGCGCCGGGAGCGCGGTGGTCCTGGCGGCGCTGCGGGCCGGGGAACTCGACGAGCGGGACGTGGACGCGGCCGCCGAGCGGGTGCTGCGCCTGGTGCGGCGGGCCACCACCGAGCTGCCCGCCGCGGACGGCTTCGACGCGGCCGAGCACCGAGCGCTGGCGGAGCGCGCCGCGGTGGAGAGCGCGGTGCTGCTCAAGAACGACGACGACGTCCTGCCGCTGGATCCGCCGCGGACCCGGGTGGCGGTGCTGGGCGAGTTCGCCCGCACCCCGCGCTACCAGGGCGCGGGCAGTTCGCAGGTGGTGCCGACGCAGCTGGACGACGCCCTCGGCGCGCTGCGCGGGGCCGGGTTCGCCGCGCTGGAGTTCGCGCCCGGCTACGAGGTGGCGGCCGAGGCCGCGGACCCCGAGCTGATCGCCGAGGCGGTGGAACGGGCCGCGGCGGCCGAGGTGGCGGTGCTGTTCCTCGGCCTGCCGCCCTCGGCCGAGTCCGAGGGCTACGACCGCGAGCACCTGTCGCTGCCCGAACCGCAGCTGCGGCTGCTGCGGGAGGTGGCGGCGGTGAACGAGCGCGTCGTGGTGGTGCTGGCCGGCGGCTCGGTGGTCACGGTCGCCGAGTGGGAGCGGCACGCGCAGGCGGTGCTGCACGGCTGGCTGCCCGGGCAGGCCGGCGGCCACGCGCTGGCCGCGCTGCTCACCGGGGCCGCGAACCCGTCGGGACGGCTGGCGGAGACGATCCCGGTGCGGCTGGCGCACAACCCGGCGACCGGCGCCTTCCCCGGCGAGCACGGGTCGGTGCGCTACGGCGAGGGACTGCTGATCGGCTACCGCTGGTACGACGCGCACGAGCTGCCGGTGAGCCACGAGTTCGGCGCGGGCCTGTCCTACACGACCTTCGAGCAGTCGGACCTGGCGGTCGAGGTGGTCGAGGACGGACCGGATCCGCGGGTGGTGGTCTCGCTCACCGTCACCAACACCGGTGCGCGCGCGGGGCAGGAGGTCGTGCAGCTCTACGTGGCCGACTCGCGCTGCTCGGTGTCCCGGCCGCAGCAGGAGCTCAAGGCGTTCGCCAAGGTCGCGCTGGAACCCGGCGCTGAGACCCGGGTGGTGCTGGAGCTGGACCGCCGCGCGTTCGCCTTCTGGCACACCCCGCTGGGCCGCTGGGTGGTGGAGGGCGGCGAGTTCGAGCTGCGCGCCGCGGCATCCTCGCGGGACGTCCGGCTGACCTCGACGATCCGGCTGGCCGGGGAGCCGGTGACCGACCCGCTGACCCCGCGGTCCGAGCTGGGTGCCTGGCTGGACCACCCGGTGGCGGGGGAGCTGCTGCGGGAGGCGCTGGCGGCGAGCCCGATGGCGGAGCTGGCGGCGGACCCGCAGCACGCGATGATGCTGCGCCCGTTCCCCGCGGACCGGATCACCCGCTTCCCCGGCGTCCCGCTGACGGTGGAGCAGCTGGAGCGCTGGGCGGAGACCGCGAACACCGCCCAGCGGTAGCCCTGCCACCCGGTGCCCGGCCGGGCCGGGCACCGGGGCGCCGCGCCCCGCATCGAGCCGGTTCCGGGGCGCCCGGCACACTGGGGGTGTGGAGACGGTGAAGAACGCGCGCCCCCGGCTGGAAGCCCCGTCGATCGCGGTGTGCGCGCACGTGGGCATCGGGGCGGACGACGCGGTGGCGCGGGCGGCCCGGGACCGGTTGGGCAACGCCGTGGCGAACTACCGGCGCCGCTGGACGACCGCGGACGGCGACCGCCCGGTGGAGAACCGACTCCTCCCCGGCGACTCCGCCTGACCTAGCAGTCGTCTTTCAACTGGATCTGCGGAGCACTCGGGTGGCGGAACCTCAGCGGTTCCCTCGCTGCGGGATCTTTTTCCCGAGTGGCTCCGCCACGAGGGAAAAAGCTGTCCTC
>NZ_JAIUKB010000214.1:0-5309 GCF_020176785.1 Saccharopolyspora sp. 6V
TGATCCCGCCCTCCCGATAATGCAGATCCGTGTGGCACACCCCGCACGCCTGCACCCGCACCACCGCCTCACCCGGACCGGGATCGGGAACGATGATGGTGGTGACCTCGACCGGCTTGCCCTTGCCGGTCGCCACTACGCCGCGCACTTCGGTCATCCAGAGCTCCAGTTCAGACGTGGGGAAAGTCCTGCAGGATTCGGTCGTCACCAGCCGTATTCGCCGGCGGCGTCGATGAGCCAGTCCGCGACGTACCGCGCGAACGACGAACGCACGATCAGCCAGTAGGTGGGCAGCGCCGCGTCCCGGCACACCAGCACGACGGCGGCCCGCGCCAGCAGCGTCTGCGCGCACCGGCCGGTCGCGAAGCCGCGCGGATGCAGGTCCAGCGCGCAGCCCATGTTCAGCAGGTCCCGGGCGTGCGGCCCGGAAACCTCCAGGATGGTGCGGTGCGCGGACACGTCCACCACCGCGCCGTGATCGCCGTCGAGCGCGGTGGTCAACGTGTCCGAAATGGACTCGGCGGCGCCTTCCGGTCCGATCAGCAGCCATTCGTCCGGGCCGAGGCCGAGGACCAGCGCTCCTTCGGCGTGCACCACCTCGCCGGGCTGGTTCGGCAGCATCGCGTGGATCGCGGTGCCGATCCGCTCCGCGCCGGACCCCTTCGGGTCCACCCGCAGCGTGATCTGCGCCTTGAACGGCACCTCGGTGATGTGCACGGCGTCCGGCCCGGACCGCGCGGCGAGCGCCTCCGCCCGGGTCGCCAACGGGGACTCTCCGTAGGGCTCAGCCATCGCGGCGCGCTCCTTCCTTGTCGTAGAAGACGGGTTCGGTGACCGTGAGCGGGACCAGCCGGCCGTCGAGCGGGCTGTAGACGGTGTCGCCGATGCGGTCCCGCCCGCCCTTCACCAGCGCCAGGCTGAACCCGCCGCCGAGCACCGCGCTGCGGTAGCTGGAGGTGACGTGGCCCAGCATCGGCACCGGTGGCGCGGGCAGCACCTCGCTCGCCACCAGCTGCGACCCTTCCGGCAGCACCAGGGATTCGTCCTGCGGTCGCAGGCCGACGAGGTGCTTGCGGTCCGGCCGGGCGTTGTCGGCGCGGGCGAAGGAGCGCATGCCGAGGAAGTCGTCCTTCTTCTTCGACACCGCCCAGCTCATGCCGAGGTCGTGCGGGGTGACGGTGCCGTCGGTGTCCTGCCCGACGATCGGGAAGCCCTTCTCCGCGCGCAGCACGTGCATCGTCTCGGTGCCGTACGGGGTGATGTCGAAGGGGCGGCCGGCTTCGTGCAGGGTTTCCCACACCTCGCGGCCGTACCACCAGGGCACGTTGATCTCGAAGGCGAGCTCGCCGGAGAAGCTGATCCGGCACACCCGCGCCCTCCTGCCCGCGACGACGCCGTCCTGCCAGGACATGAAGGGGAACGCGTCGTTGTCCAGCTCCAGCCCGGTGGCCACCCGGGCGAGGACTTCGCGGGACTTCGGCCCGGCGAGCGCGATGGTGGCCCACTGCTCGGTGACCGAGGTCAGGTGCACCCGCAGCTGCGGCCACTCGGTCTGCAGCCATTCCTCCAGCCAGTCCAGCACGCCGGCCGCGCCACCGGAGGTGGTGGAGAGGAGGTACCGCTGCTCGCCGGTGCGCATCACGGTGCCGTCGTCGAAGACCATGCCGTCCGCGGTGCACATCAGCCCGTACCGGATGCGGCCGACCTTGAGCGTGCTCATCTTGTTGGTGTAGACGAGGTCGAGGAACGCGGCGGCGTCCGGCCCCTGCACGTCGATCTTGCCGAGGGTGGACACGTCCTGCATGCCGACCCCGGAACGCACCGCCGCGCACTCCCGCAGCACCGCGGTCTCCATGTCCTCCCCGGGCCGCGGGTAGTACCAGGGCCGCTTCCACTGCCCCACGTTCTCGAACGGCGCCCCGCGCTGCACGTGCCAGTCGTGCATCGCGGTGACCCGCACCGGGTCGTAGAGGTCGCCGCGGTCGCGCCCGGCGAGGGCGGCGAACGCGACCGGCGTGTACGGCGCGCGGAACGTGGTGGTGCGGGACGGTTCCCGCCCGAGCAGCTGCGCGATGATGCCGGAGGTGAGGGTGCCGGAGGTCTTGCCCTGGTCGTGCGCGGTGCCGATGGTGGTGTAGCGCTTGACGTGCTCCACCGAGTCGAGCCCGGCGCCGACGGCCTTGCGGATGTCGGCGACGGTGGCGTCCCGCGCGAGGTCGACGAACTGGTTGGCGCCTTCGGAGTCGGCGGGGCTGGGCAGCAGCCAGGTGGTGCGCCCGGCCAGCACCGGCGGGTTCTTCGCCGCGGGCAGTTCGGGCGCGATGGCGTCGAATCCGGCGGCCCGCGCGGCGGATTCGCCCGCTTCGGCGCCGGTCCGCAGGCAGTCGCCGGTGCCGAACACGCCGGCGCAGGCACCGGCCGACCGCACGGAGCTCAGGTCCTCCTCGGGCACGTACCCGCCGATCCGCTCCGAGTAGCGCACCCCGCCGCGGCCCTGGGCGTGCAGGTGCACCGCCGGGTTCCAGCCGCCGGAGACCAGCAGCAGGTCGCAGCGCACGACTTGGCGGACGGTCACCGGCTGGTGCTCGTCGGAGCGCAGCCCGGCGAGGTGCGCGCTGACGATCCGGTCGACGCCGGAGGTGCCGACGACGGCGGCGTCCGGGCGGATCGTGATGCCGCGCTCCACGCACAGCGAGGCCCAGTAGGTGGGCACCACGTCGCGCACGTCGACGATGGCGGCGATCTCCACCCCGGCGTCGTGGAGGTCGATCGCGGCCGCGTAGGCGCTGTCGTTGGTGGTGAACACGACGGCCCGCGTGCCGGGCAGCACGCCGTAGCGGTGCAGGTAGCTGCGGGCGGACGCGGCGAGCATGGTGCCGGGCCGGTCGTTGCCGGTGAACACCACGGGCCGTTCGTGCGCCCCGGTGGCCAGCACGGTCTCGCGGGCCCGGATGCGCCAGATGCGCTGGCGGCTGGGCGCGTCGTCGCCGCGGTGCTGCACGGCCACGAAGTAGCCGTCCTCGTAGTGCCCGAAGACGGTGGTGCGCGGGAGGGTGCGCACCTCCGGCAGCGATTCGAGTTCGGCGACGGCGCGGCGCACCCAGTCGGTGCCGGGCTTGCGGTCGAGCTCTTCGCCGCTGCCGAGCAGGGCGCCGCCGAACTCGGTGTCGGCGTCGGCGACGATCACCCGCGCCCCGCTGCGGGCCGCGGTCAGCGCGGCGGCCAGCCCGGCCGGTCCGGCGCCGACGACGAGCACGTCGCAGTGCGCGTGCATCGCGTCGTAGCGGGCCGGGTCGGGTTCGTCCGACAGCCGTCCTTGGCCGGGGATGGAGGTGGCTTCCAGGCCGTCGACGAGTTCGACGGTGGTGGCGGTCAGCATCGGTTCCGGGAACGGCTTCTCGATCTGCACCAGGGCGTTCGGGTCTTCCGGCCCGGCGGCCATGATGCCGCGGGGGCGCCCGTACTTGATGCTGGTGGAGATCTGGTGCACGCCGTTGGCCAGCAGCGCGGAGGCGAGGGTGTCGCCTTCGCGGCCTTCGTAGTCCTGGCCGTCGAAGCGGAACCGGACGGGCCGGCGGCGGTCGATGCGCCCCCCGTCGGCGGTCCTGAACTCGTTGCTCACCTGGTCACCGTCCTCGTCGCGCCGTCGGGGTGGATCTCGTTGGTGGTGGTGTCGCGCTGCACGGTGAACCAGCGCCGGCAACCGGCGTGGTGCGACCAGCGCTCGGTGAACACGCCCTTCGGATTGGCGCGGTAGAACAGGAATCGCGCCCAGTCCTCATCGGACACCGACTGCGGGTCGTCCGGGTAGCGGACGTCGGCTTGACCGCCGTAGTGGAATTCGGTCTCGTTCCGCGGCCCGCACCACGGGCAGGGGATCAGCAGCATGTGCGGACTCCGTTCAGTGCGCGACGCCCGCGGCGCCGTGCTCGTCGACGAGGGCTCCGGTGGTGAACCGCTCCAGCCCGAAGGGCGCGTTGAGCGGGTGCGGTTCGTCGTGGGCGATGGTGTGCGCGTAGCACCAGCCGACACCGGGCGTGGCCTTGAACCCGCCGGTGCCCCAGCCGCAGTTGACGTACAGGCCGTCGAACGGGGTGCGGCCCATGATCGCGGAGGCGTCGGGGGTGACGTCCACGATCCCGGCCCAGGTGCGCAGCACGTGCGCCCGCGCGAAGATCGGGAACAGTTCGACGGCCGCGGTGAGCTCGCGTTCGATGGTGTGGAACGCGCCGCGCTGCCCGTAGGAGTTGTAGGCGTCGATGCCGGCGCCGAGGACCAGTTCTCCCTTGTGCGCCTGGCTGACGTAGACGTGCACGGCGTTGGACATGACCACCGTGGGGTGCACGGGTTCGAGCAGTTCGGACACGAGCGCCTGCAGCGGGTGGCTCTGGATCGGCAGCCGCAGCCCGATGGTGTCGGCGAGCACCGAGGTGCTGCCCGCGGCGGCCAGCGCGACCTTGCCCGCGCGGATGTTCCCGCGGGTGGTCTCGACGCCGACGACCCGGTCGCCGACGGTCTCGAATCCGGTGACCTGGCAGTTCTGCACCAGGTCCACGCCCATCCGGTCCAGCGCGCGGGCGAAGCCCCAGGCGACGTGGTCGTGCTTGGCGATGCCGGCCCGCGGCTGCCAGGTGCCGCCGTGCACCGGGTAGCGGAGGTCCTCGGAGGTGTTCAGGATCGGGCAGATCTCCTTGACCTGCGCGGGATCCAGCCATTCGGCGTCGACGCCGTTGAGCTTGTTCGCCTCGACGCGGCGAACGCTGTCGCGGACCTCCTGCAGCGAGTGCGCCAGGTTCAGCACGCCGCGCTGGGAGAACAGCAGCGGGTAGTCCAGCGCTTCTTCGAGCCCTTCCCACAGCTTCAGCGCGTGCTCGTAGAGCCCGGCGCTCTCGTCCCACAGGTAGTTGGAGCGGATGATCGTGGTGTTACGGGCCATGTTCCCGCCCGCGAGCCAGCCGCTCTCCAGCACCGCGACGTTGGTGATGCCGTGGTTGACGGCGAGGTAGTAGGCGGTGGCGAGCCCGTGCCCGCCGCCACCGACGATCACCACGTCGTAGGAGCGCCTCGGGTCCGGGGAGCTCCAGAGCCGATCCGGGTGCTCGGGCAGGTCTGCACCGGGTGTGCGCGGCGACATCAGAGCCCTCCGTTCAGGTTCGGGTACAGCGGGAACTTGCGGGTGAGCGCCTCGACGCGGTCGCGCAGCGCCTCGGTGTCGATGGTGGGTCGAAGCGCTGTGGCGATGATGTCGGCGACTTCGGTGAATTCGGTGGTGGTGAAGCCGCGGGTGGCCAGGGCGGGGGTGCCGATGC
>NZ_JAIUKB010000215.1:0-5285 GCF_020176785.1 Saccharopolyspora sp. 6V
GGGTTGTGGCGGTGGTCTGTTGTGTTGCCGGGGGTGCCCTCGGCCGTGGCGAGGGCACCCCCGGGCGCGGTCACGCGGCGGCGCGCGCCCGGTAGCGGCCGGTGTCGGCGGCCCGGCGCAGAGCGGGCAGCGCGGCCACCGGCGCGGTCGGCAGGTTGCGGCTCACCCAGTCTTCGACGATGCGGCGATCGTCGTCGCGGGAGTACCGGGACCACTCGGCGCGCAGCGCGCGCAGCGGGTGCGGGTCGTGGGCGAACCGGTAGGCGCACACCGCGCGGATGCGGTCGGCGCGGGAGGCGGTGGCGGGAAGCTCGTCCAGCCCGGGGCGGCCGCGTTCCCGGCAGTCCTCGCACAGCCCGTCCCGCGTGCGGCGGTCGGATTCGGACGGCTCCACGTTGCACACCAGGCACCGGCCGCGCGCCGGGTGCTTGGCCGCGTCGTCGTAGTCCAGGCCGGACGCGTAGACGGTCGGCGAGTCCGGCCGGACCGAGACGGCTTCGCCCTGCACGGGTTGGGCGGGCGCGTCGTCGTCGACGTTGAGCCGGGTCGCGGCGTAGGCCTCCACCAGGTTGTGCGCGCGCTCGGCGGCGCGGCTCTCGGCGTGCGGGGCGGGCAGCCGTCGCAGAACTCGTCGCGTCGCCAGGTCACGCGGCGCTTCGTGGCGGGTGTCCTCGGACCAGTGCGGCGCGCGCTGCTCGACGGGGTGCACGGTGGCGGCCGGGCGATGCTGGTCCCACTCGGCCGGGGTGCACGCCTCGACCACCGCCCGCACGTCGCCGTGCGCGGCGGCTCGCTTGGCCAGCGCTTCGAACCGAGGCCGCGCCACCCGCGTCGGGCGCTGCAACGTCCGCGCGCACTCCAGCAGCGCGGCAAGCTCCCGATCGGACGGGCGCAGCGACGCGAACAGCTCCACCGCCCCGCGATAGTCGCGGTTGTCCAAGCATTCCGATACCGCAGAAAGCAGGCACGGAACAGGAATAACACCGGTAATACGCATGATGTGAGTCCCTACTGTGAAAGTCTGCCAGGTTTGACCTTCCTGGCTGCCTAACGCAATAATCATACCAAGAAAGCCCGCAGTATATCCAGAAGAAAAGTGCTTCTCGTGCTGGTCATTTCGGGTGAATAGTGACCCGTTGATCATGCCTCTGAACTGCAAAGACGGTCCGTGCGGGCGGGAGGACGGAATGCCAAGGTGTCGCCGTAAGGCAGGTTTACCAGGGCCGCAGTCTTTGAGGGCGTAGCCCGCCCCTGCTCTTCTTTTTTCGCTGGCAGCTTCAATTCTGCCCGGAGCCGGGGTGGGTCCAGTCGCGTTGAGGGGAAAAGTTTTTGGGTGGGGCTAGGGGTCACCGCCCAAAAAGTTTTTCCCTGCGACTTGACGCGCCCCGGTGGAGGGCTACCCTCCGCTGCCTTCCAGCGAAAAAAGGGGAGCAGGCCCAGGTGAGACGGCAACGCAGGCTATCGCCGTCAGGCAGCGCCACGACCCGCGTTCTGCACGCGAAACGTTGCAGCGAAGCTCGCTGTGCCCATCCACGAGGTATGCGCGGTAGCCTGACCCGGCACTGCGCGCGTGGTCAGGCGAGTCCCTCCCATGCCCGGTGCCGGGCAGGGTGCGTTTTTGACCGAGCCGCTCCGGCGGTAAGCCCTTCGGGGCTTGCGCACCCTGCCCACCTCAACCACTTCCCCGAGTTGCTCGCCCCGCCGTCGTGGCGCGCTCTCGGCGTCGGCGTGCCCGCTCCGGCAGAACCGGGCACCTTGCTCGACACCGTTCTTAGCCTGGCAACACCAGCGCTGCCGAACACCGTCGAGAAGGGAAGGCCGTGATGACCGAAGACACCCGAGGGGCCGGCAGGCGTCGCCGCCGGTCCACCAAGATCAGCGAACGGCTGGAGGCGGCGCGGCGCCGCAACCTCGACCAGCTCGCCGAGCAACGCCGCCGCGAGCAGGAAGTCGAAGGTGCCTTGGCCGAGTTCGTGGAAGCAGGCGAGGACATCGCCGCCGCGGAACGGACCGCGGAGGAGAAGATCATCGTGTTGCAGCGCAAGATCGACGGCGTCCGCGCGGACCTTCGGACGGTCACCGCCGCCTCACATGATCGACAGGCCCAGGCGGCACTGCGGATCCACGAGGTCGGCGGCCGGACCGTCGAGCAGGTCTCAGACCTGCTGGAGATCGGCTCGGTCAAGGAGACCCGGCGCATCCTCGCAGCCGCGCGCGCAGGACACGACCCCGCGGTCGAAGCACAATTCGTGTCGGCGAGCGCGCAGTTCTAGCGGCCCCACCGGTACTGGCGCACGAGCGCGAGCTCACGCTGGAAGCCGCGGAACCACAGCCACACCAGCACCACAGCGCAAAGCAGAACCATCCCCACAGCCAGCGGACCTGCGTGCGCGGTCTGGTTGAGACCGCCGATCGCAAGGGGCAGCGCCGCGGCACCGATGATCGTGAACAGCTGCCTGCGGCGGTCGATGTGGGGAACCAGCCACAGGCGGGTGAGCCTCGCGGTGACCAGTCCGAAGACCGCACCGAGCAACGCCAGGACCGGCGAAGCCAGCAGCCATTCGTGAGTCAGCGAGATCCGTCCGAGCAGGAGCCCGAACAAGCTCGCGATCGCACACCCCAGCAGCACACCGATCCCGGACGCACCGCTGCACCGCAAGATCACGATGTAGAAGTGGAACCGCATGTCGGGAGGGTAACGCGGACCTCCGACGCGGGCGCTGAAATTGCGGTGCGCGTCGGAACGGGGGAATCGGTTGGTCCGCGATGCGCGGCAGAGGGTGGTCCTGCTCCTGTGCATGGCGCTCCTTGGCAACGGCTTGTCCGGCCGGCGCCCGCGAGATTCGGAGACGGATATCGAGCCGGGGCGATCGGGTGGCGACGCCACCAGCGACTGCGTGAATGGCGCCTCGGTGTAGAGCCGCGGCGCTCCAGACTCTTGGTCGAGGAACTGGTGGACGTCTGGGCTGAAGAGCCCGGGTGAAGTCAGTGCGCGCCGACATCAGGATGGTCGGCGCAGGGCGTAAGGGACGAGTTGACGCGGCGGTGCGTTACCGTCGCGGCATGCGTCCCTTCGAAAACGTGCAACGGCGTTCCTAAAACCCCAGTTCGCGAACGGTGCTCTCCACGCACGTGGAGGTGGTCCGTCGGTGTTCTTGAACAACCTGGTCGCGGCGGCGTGCTCTCCACGCACGTGGAGGTGGTCCGTACGTCCTGATCCCCGGCCGCTGAGACGCCCAGTGCTCTCCACGCACGTGGAGGTGGTCCGTGGCCGTGCCAGTCGCCGAACCACTCCGCGTAGTGCTCTCCACGCACGTGGAGGTGGTCCGCGCCTGCCGCCGATGTGATCGGTGACGACGTAGTGCTCTCCACGCACGTGGAGGTGGTCCGTTCTGGCCAGCAGAAACACCACCAGGCGCACGGTGCTCTCCACGCACGTGGAGGTGGTCCGTACGCCGCGGTCCGCATCCGGTCGTCATACCAGTGCTCTCCACGCACGTGGAGGTGGTCCGGGGGGACGGGAGAGGAATCCCGTCCCCCCGGTGTGCTCTCCACGCACGTGGAGGTGGTCCGCCGGGGCAGGGGGTGGAGCCAAACCCGCAGACGTGCTCTCCACGCACGTGGAGGTGGTCCGTCCGCTACACCACCAACACCCGTCCGACCGACGTGCTCTCCACGTACGCGGAGGTGGTCCGGTGGCCGCGAGCCAGCCGAGTGCGCGTTGCAGGTGCTCTCCACGCACGGTGGAGGTGGTCCGCTCATCTCGACCCGGCGGAACACCACCTGCGCGTGCTCTCCACACGCGTGGAGGTGGTCCGGCCGCGTGCGACGCGCGCGGTCCCCGGTGCTCTCCAGACGCGCGGAGATGGTCCGCTCGATGTCGGCACGGACGGGCTCGGCGAGTTGTGTTCTCCATGCACGTGCTGACATCGGCTCGGGGGTCAGCGCATGTGCTGATCCCCGAGCGGGGTGGTTCAGAACGGTGCTTCGGCGCCTTGCTGGTGCGGTGTGGACGTGTTCCACGGGTCGTCGGATCCGGTGGGGCTGAAGCCGTTGGTGCTGCGGCTGGCCTTGGTGACCGCGGCGGTGGCGAAGCGCAGGCTCGGCCCGATCTCGTCGACGTCGAGTTCGATGGTGGTGCGCTTCTCGCCTTCCTTGGTCTGGAAGGAGCGTTGCCGCAACCGGCCCTGCACCAGCACCCGCGCCCCGCGGGTCAGGGTCTCGGAGACGTTCTCGGCGGGTTGGCGCCAGAGGGTGCAGCGCAGGAACAGGGCCTCGCCGTCGGTCCACTGCCCGGTCTCACGGTCGAAGGTTCGCGGGGTGGAGGCGACGGTGAAGTTCGTGACCGGGGTGCCGGACTGGGTGTAGCGCAGTTCGGGGTCAGCGGTCAGGTTGCCCACGATGGTGGTCGGGGTTTCGCCGGCCATGGTGTCCTCCTAGGGATCGGGAAAAGGGACGTGCAAGGATCGCTCATTCGGGAGTGCGGGTAAGCCGGTGGGTGCCTTGGTCAGGCGGTGCGTGGCAGCAGGGCTCGGGGGCGTTGGATGCCGTAAGCGAGTCCGTCCTCGACCGTGCGGTGCACTTCGTGGGTGGGGAAGTCGGCGCGGTGCCCGGCGGCGGCGCTGTGCAGCGCGTTGCGGGCGTCGTCGACGTCGAGTGCTCCGGCGCCGGCGAGGGTGCCAAGGGAGATCGCGGCGTGCAGCAGCGTGGTGTGCCGGGTTCCGGGGACGGCGGCCGCGACCGCGTCGCACTCGGCGGTGAGGGCTGCCGCCACGTACCGGCTCATCCGTGCGGGCTCGACGGGCGCTGGTGCGCCGGAACGCGCAGCAGGCGCGAGCGCGTCGTGCAGCCACCGGGGCAACGCTGCGATCGGCCCGTCGCGCTGCACCCGGTAGCTGCCGTCGGGGCGGATCGAGCCGGGTGCGACGACGAAGCCGCCTTCGCCGCGGGTGTCGATGCGCCAGCCGAGCCGGCCGGTCGAGCAGCGCAGTACCGGTTCTCGGGGTGCGTGGAAGTACAGGTGCTGTCCGTGTGGCGTGGCCACCGTGTAGGTCTCGGCGGGAAACGGCTCACCGGCCTCGTGCGCCAGGCGGGCGAGTACGTCGGCACCGTCGCGCGCCCCGGCCCACCGGGCAGGGGCAGGGGCGCCTTTCGCGTCGTCCAGGTCGAGGACCAGCAGTCGTGACGGGCCGCAGGCGATGCCGATGTTTTTCCTGGAGTTGTCGGGCCACCAAGCATGGATCTGCGCTTCGTCGGTTGTCGGCCGCTGTTCCCACTTCTTGATG
>NZ_JAIUKB010000216.1:0-5200 GCF_020176785.1 Saccharopolyspora sp. 6V
CCCCCCTCCTGGGGCGGCGCGGGGCAGGTGGCGGAACCTCAGCGGTCCCCGCGCGGCGGGAGCGATTTCACCGGTGGCTCCGCCACAGGAGAAATCGCTGTCCTCGCGAGGGAACCGCTGAGAACCCGCGGGTGGTCCCGCTGCTCGGGTGGACTCGCCACCGGCTCCGCCGCCGACCGGTGAGGGCCGCTGTTCAGGCTCAAGAACCGGCAGCGACGTTCCGCGGACGAACGCCCCGGCGCACCCGGGCGTTCGGTGCGTCCTCAGTTCTTCGGGGCGAGTTCGCCCATCTTGGACCATCCGTCGCCGGGGACCTCGACGTTGATGATGTCCGGGGTCGCGGAGATGGCCTCGGACATGCGTTCCAGCGCCGCCTGGAAGTGCGCGGACTGCACGTGCTCGACGCCGGCCTCCTGCGAGGCGAAGCCTTCGGTGAGCACGAACTCGTTCGGGTCGTCGACGCTGCGGGCCCAGTCGAAGAACAGGTTGCCGGGCTCGTTCCGGGTCGCCCGGGTGAACTCGTCGACCAGCGAGAGCCACTGGTCGGCGTGGTCGGGCCGCACGTGGAACTTGACGACGATGAAGATCACTGGCTCGGCTCCCTGCGGGTTCGGTGGAGACGCGCCGGATTCGGCGCGGCCGAATCGTGGCCCGCGCGCACCGCGCCCGCCAACCCTCGTTGTCACATGCTGATAAGCCGCCGCGGTCTTCCGTCCCCCGGGTGCGGCGTGGTTATGGTGTGGGCCACACCCGGCGGCGGGAGGTGGCGGTGGACGACGCGCGATCGGTGCGCGAACGGGCCCGGACGCTCGCGCAGGTGCACGACGCCCTGTTCTCCGGAGGGCGCGCCCCGGCGCAGCCGCGCGCGCTGGTGGCCCGCTCGTGGCGGCGCGCCCGCGCCCAGGGCGTGGACCCGGACCTGCTGTTCCCGCCCGATCCGGCGGACGCGGCCGAGGTGCAGCGCCGCCGCGAGCGCAGCGGGCTGCGGCCGGTGCTGCCGGAGCTGCGGGCCGCGCTCACCGCGGTCGCCGAGGACTCCCGGCACGTGATGGTGGTGACCGACGCCGACGGCGTGGTGCTGTGGCGCGAGGGCGCGAACCTGGTCCGGCACCGCGCCGACCGCATCGGCTTCGCCGAAGGCGCGCGCTGGTCGGAGGACGTGGTCGGCGGCAACGCGATCGGCACCGCGCTCGCCGAGGGCGCTGCGGTGCAGATGTTCGCCGCGGAGCACTTCCTGCGCGCCCACCACGTGTGGACCTGCACCGCCGCTCCGCTGCACGACCCGCGCACTGGGGACCTGCTCGGCATCGTGGACGTCAGCGGCCCGGTGGAGACCGTGCACCCGTTGACGGTCGCGCTGGTCGGCACCGCGGTGAAGGTCGCGGAAGCGGGTCTGCGCCGGGAGCACGCGCGCGGGCTCGACTCGCTGCGGCAGGTGGCCGGGCCGCTGCTGGCCGGTCTGCGCGGGCCGGGCCTGGTGGTGGACGAGCACGGCTGGGTCGCCGCGGCCACCGGCATGGCCGGGCCGGACCGGGTAGGGGCGCCGCGGTCCGGGGTGCCGGTCGCGGTGCACGGCGTCGGCCACTGCCTGCCGGAACCGGTGCCGGGCGGCTGGCTGCTGCGCCCGGAACCCGCGCCGCGGATGCGGCTCGCGCTGGACCTCGGTTCGTCCCCGCCGCGCGCCGTCGTGGAGGGCACCGGCAGCTGGGTGCACCCGCTGCCGGTGCGGCACGCGGAGCTGCTGGTGCTGCTGGCGCACGCGGGACCGGCGGGGCTCTCGGCCGCGCAGCTGTCCGAGGC
Source organism: Saccharopolyspora sp. 6V (assembly GCF_020176785.1). Lineage (NCBI taxonomy): Bacteria > Bacillati > Actinomycetota > Actinomycetes > Pseudonocardiales > Pseudonocardiaceae > Saccharopolyspora > Saccharopolyspora sp. 6V. Next base: position 1,801 of record NZ_JAIUKB010000216.1, read on the forward strand.
GCTCTACGGCGACCGCACCCACCTGGTGACCGTGCGCGCGGAGGTGTCCCGGCTGCGCAAGTCCCTCGGCGGCCTCGTGCTGGCCCGCCCGTACCGGATCGCCCCCGGCGTGGAGGTCGCGCCGCCGGACCGCACCGGGCCGCTGCTGTCCCGCTCCACCGCGCCGGGGGTCCGCCGCCTCGCCCGGTGATCCCGGGGGCGGGGACCGCTCCCGCGCCCGGTCGTGCGAGCGCGGGAGCGGCCCGGACTCACCTGGTGTGGTGCACCTCCTGCAACCCGTAGACGGGAGTGGGGATCCCCTCGGCCCGCGCCTTGAGCTGCAACGCCAGGTACAGAGAGTAGTGCCGGGACTGGTGCAGGTTGCCGCCGTGGAACCACAGCGCCTCCTGCTGCGTGGGTTTCCACATGTTGCGCTGCTCGCCCTCCCACGGACCCGGGTCCTTGGTGGTGTCGGAACCGAGGCCCCACACCTTGCCGACCTTGTCCGCGACCTCCTGGCTGATCAGGTCCGCGGCCCACCCGTTCATCGAGCCGTACCCGGTGGCGTAGACGACGAGGTCCGCGGGCAGCTCGGTGCCGTCGGCGAGCAGCACCGCGTCCTCGGTGAGCTCCGCGACCTGCCCGTGCGCGAGCGCCACCCGCCCGTCCGCGACGAGTTCGGCCGCGCCGACGTCGATGTAGTAGCCGGACCCGCGCCGCAGGTACTTCATGAAGAGCCCGGAATCGTCGTCGCCGAAGTCGTGCCGGAACCCGGCGGCCTCCAGCCGCGCGTAGAAGTCGGCGTCGCGTTCCCGCATCGCGTCGCACGCGGGCCGCTGGAACCGGTCCATGATCCGGTACGGCTGGGAGGCGAACACCAGGTCGGCCTGCTGGGTGGTGATGCCCGCTTCGACCGCTTCCTCGGAGTAGAGCGGCGCCAGCGACAGCTCCATCAGCGAATCCGACTTGGAGATGTGCGTGGAGGAGCGCTGCACCATCGTCACGTCGGCGCCGACCTCCCACAGCGCCCCGCAGATGTCGAACGCCGAGTTGTTGGAGCCGATCACCACGGCCCGCTTCCCCCGGTACGCGTCCGGCCCGGGGTGCCGCGAGCTGTGGTGCTGCTCGCCGCGGAACCGGTCCTGGCCGGGGAATTCGGGCACGTTCGGCTTGCCGGACACGCCGGTGGCGAGCACCAGCTGCCGCGGGCGCAGCTCGATCCGCTCGCCGTCGCGGTCCACCAGCACCGTCCACTCCCCGGTGCGCTCGTCGTAGGAGGCGGAGCGGCAGGTCGACGAAGACCAGTAGTTGATCTCCATGACCTTGGTGTACATCTCCAGCCAGTCCGCGATCTTGTCCTTGGGCGCGAACACCGGCCAGTTCCGCGGGAAGTCCAGGTACGGCAGGTGGTCGTACCAGACCGGGTCGTGCAGGCACAGCGACTTGTACCGGCCGCGCCACTGGTCGCCGGGACGGGCGTGCGCGTCGAGCACCACGTGCGGCACCCCGAGCTGGCGCAGCCGCGCGCCCAGCGCGATGCCGCCCTGCCCGCCGCCGACCACCACCACGTACGGCTGGCGGGTGCGGCCGAGCTCGGCGGCCTCGGCGTCCCTGGCCTCCTGCCAGGTGGTCCGGTCCGGATCGACGCCGTGCTCGGCGCCCTTCGGGCGGCGGTGCCCGCTCGGCTCCTCGTGGCCGGTCAGCTCGTGCAGCGTCGTCAGCAGCGTCCACGCGCCCTCGTCGACGAGCCGCAGGTGCCCTTTCCCGCGCCCCGCGGCCGTCTCGAACCCGAGCCACGCCTCGACCACGCCGTCGGCCTCGGTCGGTTCCGCGGTGAGGTGGAAACCGCGGGCGTCGGTGGTCTCGGCGGTGGCGCGCACCAGGTCGGCGACGCCGTCCCGGTCCTCCACGGTCTTGAGGTTCCAGGTGAACGCGACCAGGTCGCGCCAGAACGAGGTGGTGGCGAACAGCCCGGCGGCGCGGTCCGCGTCGCCGGCCGCCAGCGCCGCCTCGAACTCGGCGAGCCAGTCCTCGGCGCGGGCGCGGGCGGCGGACCTCTCCGCCGGTGGCCGCGTCTCCCACCGCGCCTGGTCCGGCCGCGCCGGCCGGGTTTCCGAAGCAGTGCGGGTCGTCTGGTTCTCACCGAGCGTCTGGGACATGGGCGGACCTCCCGGAGCAGCGCGCGCCGTCGCCGGTGACGGCGCGTCCGGAACTCAGCGAACCCGACCGCCACCGCGCCCGGAAGGGTTGCGACCCCGTTGCACCCCGCGGTTCCCCCGGATGCGGGATTAGCCGCCGATCGTCCTCCCGCGTTCCGGCGGCGGTCCGACGACCACGAGGTCGAGGTCGGTCGCGGCCAGCCGCGCCGGGTCCACCGCGAGGTCCGCCGGGAGCTCCGGATGCACGTGCAGATCGGTGGGGCGGCCGGTGAGGTCGAAGAACGGTTCGAACACGTCGGGGGTGAGGATGCCGAGCATCCGGGTGTTGTGCGCTTCGAACGCGAAGGTGTGGATGGTGCCCGCCGGGGCGTGCACGAAATCCCCTTCGGTCAGCAGCACCTCCCGGCCGTTGACGTGCAGCCGGACGCGTCCCGACACGCACAGGAAGTTCTCGGTGTGCAGCCGGTGGAAGTGCCGGACGAAGTACTCCGACCGGGATCCGAGGGTGTCGATGGCGAAGTAGCGGCCGCCGGTGTTCGCGCCGCGCGTCAGGTAGGTGTTCAGGCTCTCCCCGGTCTCCCGGCGGTCGCCCTCGCCGAGCCGCAGGAAGTACGGCCGCACGCCCTGCGGCAGCTCCGCGTCCCACTCGTCCAGCGCATCCGCCCGCGCCGCGTCCGGGAAGGTGATGCCGAGCGGGGCGCCCGCGTCGGCCCGCTGCGGCGCCGAGGTGGTGGCCCCGGTGCGGCCGGAGTGCACGTGCCGCCGCACCGGGGTGCCGAGCCGTTCCACGAGCTCCAGCGAACCGCCCGGCGCCGCCCAGGTGAGCAGCCGGGTCACGTGCGCCAGCATCCGGAGCGCCAGCGGTCTCCCCGGCGGCACGTGCAGCGAGTCGCCGCGGGTGAGCACGCGGCTGCGCTCGCCGAGCCACACCTGCACGCTGCCGTCGAACACGTAGAACGAGCGCTGCTCGACGGCGTGGGCGTGCCACGGCACCTCCGCGCCGCGCCCGCCGCTGACGTAGGCGGCGTCGAACAGGCCGCCGGTGTCTGCGGCGCGGGCGATGACGGTCCACAGCACGCCGTCCAGCTCGTAGCGCCGCCCCTCCCCGCTCGCGAGGTAGTAGGGGACGGGTTCGCCGGGCAGCCGGTCGACGACCGGTGCGAGGTCGTGGACCGCTTCGACGTCGTGGGTCATGGTCGTCCTCCGGGGAGCAGGTGGCGGGCGAGGGGAACGCCGGTGGGGCGGGGGCGGTGAGGGTGCCG
>NZ_JAIUKB010000217.1:0-4233 GCF_020176785.1 Saccharopolyspora sp. 6V
CCCCCCCCCCGCCCCCCCCCCCCCCCCCCCCCCCCCGCGCCTCTCCCCCCTCCAACCCAACCCCCCCCCCCCCCCCCCCGCCCCCCCCCCCCCCGGCAACGGGGGTCAGAGGACTCGGTCCAGGAACTCCCGCGTCCGCGCCTCCCGCGGCGCGAGCAGCACTTCCGCGGGCGGGCCCGATTCGACGACCAGGCCGTCGTCCAGGAACACCACGGAGTCCGCGACCTCCCGGGCGAAACCGATCTCGTGGGTGACGACGACCATGGTGAGCCCGCCGCGGGCGAGGTCCTTCATCACGGCGAGCACTTCACCGACCAGCTGCGGGTCGAGCGCGCTGGTGGGTTCGTCGAACAGCAGCACCTTCGGTTCCACGGCGACGGCCCGCGCGATCGCCACCCGTTGCTGCTGTCCGCCGGAGAGCCGCCGCGGGTAGGAGTCGGCGTGCTCGGCGAGCCCGACGTCGCGCAACGCGGCCAGCGCCCGCACCGATGCGTCCTTCGTGGACAGTCGCCGCACGCCGACGAGCGCCTCGGCCACGTTGCCGAGCGCGGTCATGTGCGGGAACAGGTGGAACCCCTGGAACACCATGCCGATCTCGGCGCGCTGCCGGGCGATGATCCGGTCCGGCAGTTCGTGCAGCTTGCCGCCCGCTTCCCGGTACCCGACGAGCGATCCGCCCACCTGCACCCGGCCGGCGTCGACCTTCTCCAGGTGGTTGATGCACCGCAGCAGCGTGCTCTTGCCGGATCCGGACGGCCCGATGACGCAGGTGACGGACCCTTCGGTGACGGTGAGGTCGACGCCGCGCAGCACCGGCACCGGCCCGAAGCTCTTCCGCACGCCGCGGACGTCGATCATCGCGGTCATCGCCCGCCTCCCAGGACTCGCCGCCACGACACCGGTTCCGCTTCGCTCCGGGTCCCGCGGGCGTAGTGCCGTTCGACGCGGTGCTGGGCGATGGTCAGCAGCGAGGTGACGATCAGGTACCAGGCGGTCGCGACCAGCAGCAGCGGAATCACCTGGTAGTTGCGGTTGTAGATCAGCTGCACCGAGTGCAGCAGGTCGTGCACGGCGATGACGCTGACGATCGAGGTGCCCTTCAACGTGCCGATGAGCATGTTCGCGGCGGGCGGGACGATGGCGCGCATCGCTTGCGGCAGCACGACGCGCCGCAGGATCCGGCCGCGCGTCATCCCCAGCGCCTGCGCCGATTCGGACTGCCCGGGGTCGACGGAGAGGATGCCACCGCGCACCACTTCCCCCGCGTAGGCCGCTTCGTGCAGCACGAGCCCGATCACCGCGGTCGTGACGCCGCCGAGCAGGTCCACCGTACTGGTGGAGAACTCCCCCACACCGATCACCGGGTACAGCGCGCCGATGTTGAACCAGAACAGCAGCTGCACCAGCACCGGAACCGACCGGAAGAACCAGGTGTAGCCCCAGCTCACGGCGGCGAGCACCGGGTTCCCGGACAGCCGCAGCACCGCCAGCACGGTGCCGAGCGCGAACCCGAGCACCATCGTCACCGCGGTGAGCCACACCGTCAGCCACAACCCGTGCAGCACGGCGGGCGTGGCGAAGTAGGCGCCGACGACGTTCCACTGGAAGTTCGGGTTCGTCGCCACCGAGAACACCGCGCCGGCCAGCAGCGCCAGCACGAGCACCGCGGCCGCCCAGCGGAACGGGCGGCGCAGCGGCACCACTTCGGGGACGTCCGCGACGGGCGTCGGGACGACTCGCAGTTCGGACATGATCTCCCGCCTGTGCAAGGGAATCGGGAGTTCGAACATCCATCCCGCGCCGAGTCCGGTCAAGACCGCGACCTCCCCGTCCCACCCTGTGGCCACCGTTGACACCTCCGGTCGAACCCGGTGAAGCTCGTCGCGTGCCCGCCCGTACGTGCTTGGTCGCGCGAACCCACATCGACCTCGGCCTGGTGTGGTCGGCGTCCTGTCGACGCCACCGCTGAACCCAGGCCCGCCGCGCCCCGCCCTCGGTTTCCGGGGCGCTCCACCGATTCCCGCCGCCCGGTGCGGCGCGGAAGGGGACCACCATGCGCATCGGACACCGCGTGGCGACCGCGTTCGCCCTGCTGTTGAGCGGAGTTCTGCTCACCGCCTGCGGGCCCGCACCCGATCCGGACGCGGTCGCGCCGGGCCTGGACGCGCAGGCCGACGTCGTCTCCGGCGTCCGGCGCAGCGAGGCGGCGGCCGCGCTGCTGCCCGCGCGGATCCGCGACGGCGGGGTGCTGCGCATCGGCCGTTCCGTCGGCGGAGCACCGCCGTCCGCGTTCTACCTGGCGGACGGCAGCACGGCGGTCGGCCTCGACGTCGACCTCACCGAGGCGGTGGCCCGCAAGCTCGGCCTGCGGGTGGCGGCGCAGGACGCCGCGTTCGAGACGATCCTGCCCGCGCTGGGCAGCGGCAAGTACGACGCAGGCACCGGGAACTTCGGCGTCACCGAGGAGCGCAAGCGCACCATCGACTTCGCCACCTACATCCGCGACGGGCAGGGCTTCGCGGTCCGCTCCGGGGACGACCGCGCCCCGATCGCGGAGGTGACCGCGCTGTGCGGGCAGACCGTCGGCACCGCGAAGGGCACCACCTTCGAGGCGACCCTGTCCGCGCAGGCCCACCGCTGCACCGACCTCGGCCGCCCCGCCTACCGGGTGCAGGTGTTCTCCGAGAGCAGCGCCCTCTACTCGGCGCTCACCCAGGGCAAGGTCGACGTCATCATGAGCACCATCAACGGTCTGCGCTACGCGGCGACGCAGCAGCCCGCGCTGCGGCTGGCCAACGAGTTCCGCAGGCTCGACGTCGGCTTCGCGCTGGCGAAGGACTCCCCGTTGGCCCCGGCGCTGCAGACCGCGGTGAACGAGCTGATCCGCGACGGCGGCTACGCCCGCATCCTCGACAAGTGGGGCGTGGCCGCGTCGGCCATCCCCGAATCGCAGGTCAGTCCGCCCGAGATCCACTGAGCGGCGGCACTACTCGATCAGGTGGCGATCGCGCCGCTCCACCGCGCGCGGTGTCCGGATCAGACCTACTCTCCTCGGCGAGTCGACCCTCGCCTGTGGAGAGGAGTGTCCAACGTGGAGGACTCCGCACAAGCCGTCGTCCCGCTCCGTCCCGGATTCGACATCCAGGTACGAGGTTTCCACCGCCGCCAGGTCACCGAGCACATCGAGCTGCTCGAAGATCAGCTGCGCATGGTCAGCATCGATCGCAACGAGGCGGTGGCGTTGAACACGGACCTCCGCCGCCTCTGCGACGACGCGCGGCGCGACCTCGCCGAAGCCGAACTCCGCCTCAAGCGCATCGAAGCCTCCGACACCGGGCTTCCGCACGCGTCACAGCGCGTGCAGAACATGCTGTCGCTGGCCGAAGAAGAAGTGCAGACGTTGCGCGAACAGGCGCAGCGGCAGGCGGAGACCATCCGGGGCAGCGCGGAATACGAGGCGCAGCAACTGCTCGACGAGGCCGGCCGGGCCGCGGAGGCGATGCGGGCCGAATGCGCCCGCCTCGTCGACGAGCTCGACGTCCGGCAGCGCGAGATCCGCCGGGAGCACGAACAGAGCCTCGCCGACATCCGGGAGCGGGAGCGCACCATGCGCCACGCCATCCGGGACGAGTACAAGTCGATCGTCACGGCCGCGCAGGAGGAGGCCGACGCGCTGCTCTCCCGCACCCGCTGGGAGTGCGGCAGGCGCGACGCCGAGACCGAGCAGCTGCGGCTCGACGTCCTGCAGGACCTGCACACCAAGCAGGCCCGGATGGAGGAGCTGCGCACCGCCGTCATGTCCTCGTTGGACAGCGTCGGCAGGCTCGTCGGCGCCTCCAGCAACGAGATCGCCGCGCAGGAGATCGACAACGTCATCGATGCCGAACTCGTCGGCGAACCGGCGCACCACGTGTGGTTGCCGGAGCCGCGCGGGGACACCCAGAGCTACCTGATCCCGCTGGAGTCCCCCTTCAACGGCGGTGCCGCGGAGCCCGCCGAGACCGCCGAAGCCGAACCGACCGAAGCCGTCCAGCGGAACTGATTCGGAGCGAGCACGTGGAGCTAGTCGTCTTGTCCTTCGCCGGAGGCGCCGTGGTGGCCGCACTGGTCTTCTGGCCGCTGCTGCGCCGAGTCCGCAAGCACGCGGACGGGCCGCCCACCGGCAGGCACGCGTTGCGCACCCACCGCAGCACCGCCCCGCCGGCGGGAGCCCCCACCACCGGCCCCGCGCCC
>NZ_JAIUKB010000218.1:0-4077 GCF_020176785.1 Saccharopolyspora sp. 6V
CCCCCCCCCCCCCCCCCCCCCCCCCCCCCCCCCCCCCCCCCCCCCCCCCCCCCCCCCCCCCCCCCCCCCCCCCCCCCCCACGACCCGGTGGCGGGTCAGGCGGTGTTGACGGAGGTCTCCATCAGGGCGCCGCGCCATGCGACGGATTCGCGGAGGGCGGCGGCCACGTCGGGCGAGGTGCCGGTCAGGTCGGCGTAGGCGCGGTGCAGGTTCGCGACGATGCGCTCGGCGTCGGCCCAGTCCGCGAACTCGCCGAGGTCGGCGTCCTGCGCGGCCTCCAGCGGCGGGATCCCGGCGTCCACCCCGGACTTCGCGAGGTCCAGCACCAGCCGGTAGTAGCGCTCGTGCTCGGCGAGCACGCCCGGCAGGTCCGCGGCCTCGATCACCGGGCCGTGCCCGGGCACCACGCGCCGCGGCTCGAACTCGGCGATCCAGTCCAGCGCCCGCGCAGCGCCCGCGGGCGAGCCCATGAACACCAGCGGCGTGAGGCCGTGGAACAGCAGGTCGCCGCTGAACAGCACGCGTTCCTCGGGCAGCCAGGCCACCACGTCGCCGCCGGTGTGCGCGGAGTGGCCGGGGTGGCGCAGCTCGACGGTGCGGCCGCCGACGTGCACCGACAGCTCGGACCGGAAGGTCACCGACGGCACGCGCCGCACCACGTTCCCCCAGTCCGGGACGGGCGACCAGAACGGCGGGCAACCGTCGATCATCGGGTCGGTGGCGAGCGCGGACCGCATGTGCTCGTGTCCGAACAGGACGGTCTCGGCGGGCAGCAGCGAGTTGCCGTAGGAGTGGTCGCCGTGCTCGTGGGTGTTCACCGCCCACCGGATCGGCGAATCCGGTGCGGTGCGGGCGATCTCGTCCAGGAACCGGCGGGTGCGCTGCTCGGTGGCGCAGGTGTCGACGACGAGCAGCCCGTCGTCCCCGGCGATCACCCCGGCGTTGTTCACCCACCAGGTCCCGTCCGGCTGCACCCACGCCCACACCCCGTCGGCGAGCGGTTCGAGGCGGGGCTGCGTGTCGTTCGTGTGCATGCGAGCAGTGTGCACCGGTCGCCCGGAGACCATCTCGGCCCCGCCGCCGGGGAGGGGTTCGTGGGGGGAATGCCGCAGCGGTACCCGGCACGCGCGGAATTCGTCCGGTCACCCGGCCTCCGGCTCTACGCTCCGATTTCCCGGCCAGGTGAGCCGGACAGGTGAGGAGGCCGTGTCGTGCAGGTGAAGAAGTTCCTCGGTGCGCTGGTGCTGGCGGGCGGTGTCGCGGTGGCGGCCCCGGCGGTGGCGCTGGCGGCGGACCCGCCGCCGGACCAGACCGTCCCCGGCAATGGCGACGCCGACGAGACCACGCCCGGTTCCGGCGGTACCAGCGACGGCACCGTGCCCGGTTCGGGCGGGGTGGGCACGATCGCCCTGGCGCAGGGCGACGGCGGTTCCGGCATCGGCGACAGCGGCGGCGGTTCCGGCATCGGCAACAGCGGTGACGACAACGGGTCGGGCATCGGCGACAGCGGCGGCGGCTCGGGCATCGGCCAGAGCTGACCCGACCGCCCGCGCGGAACGGGCCGCCCGACCGCCCGGTCGGGCGCCCCTTCCGTCGTCCGAGGGGTGGCGGCCCCGATCAGGCCCCCTGCGGCCCGTCTTCCAGGTCGCCTTCTGCGCAGGGAAACCCACCTCTTCGGTCTTCCGCACGGGATCTCCCGGGTGACGGAGGTCTGTTCAGGAAGTTCGTCGACGAGATCGTCGAATCCGCCCCGCACCGGCTCGGTGGTCTCTTACGGTACCTGTCACAGGGCGTGGTCCCGTGTACGCAGAGAAGAGGCGGTGCGGATTTGGACTGGGAAGAGTTGCGGCGCACGGCTGATGCTCTTGATGAGCAGGCCGGGCTGATTCGCGAAGCCCGAGAAGAGCAAGACACGCTGCGGTTCCGCGGCTCGTCGGAGAGCGGAGTCGCGACCGCGACCTGCACCGGAGGAGGAGCTCTGCTCGAACTGGACATCCGAGCCGGGGCGCTCGATTCGAGTCGACCCGAGATGATTTCGCGCGACCTGGTGGAGTCCATCCAAGCTGCGCGCCGGATGGCTGGTGAGGCGGCCGGCGAACGGCTCCAGCAGCTCGCGCCAGGATTCACCTCGGAGGCCGAGTGATGCAGGAGATCGAGGACTTGGTCGCTGAGATCGGTCGGCGCACCGAAGAAGTGGCGGAGGTCGGGAGGTCGCTCTCGGAACGTCGAATATCAGTTGATGTTCCAGGGGGGATCGGCACCGTCTCCGTGAGCGGTCACGGTCGGTTGATCGACATCGAGCTCGATCGGGAGAACCTCTGGCGTACCAACGAGTCGTCGCTCGGTCGGCTCGTCGTAGACGCACTCGCGGACGCCGAACGGCAGGCTGCTGAATTGCGCGAACGCGAGTTCCAGAACGGTCAGGGGTGAGCGGCGTGGCCGGGTTCGACGTGGTGATCGAGGCATTGCGCGGGAACGTGATGTTCTTGCAGGAGGCCCAAGACAGCTGGGAAGAGGCGCACAACAAGGTCAAGGGGAAGACCTTGGAGGAAGACGACCTCGGCCTCCTGGGGAAGCAGGGCGACATTCCCGGTGCGTACAACGGCGCTGCGGAGAACCTCTTCGCCGGCCTGTTGAAGGGTGTCGAGAACCTGGGGAAGGCAGCCGCTTCCCTGCGTGCGGTGGTCGACGACCAGGCCGAACGCGAAGAAGAGATCGAAGCAGAGCTGCGGAAGACCCAGTAGGAGGTGGTGCAGCATGACGGCAGCGTTGACTGCGTTCCCTGATCGGGAAGCCGCCATCGTCGTCGAGTACGCCGAGAAGACCGGACGGTACGTGATCGTCCGGGTCATCGATGAGATCCGTGACTGGCTCGGCCATCCCGAGGTGGTCATGGATATCGCCCAGGCCTGGTCTCCCGCTGCCAAGGCAGGTCTGCTGCACGCCGACGACACCATCGTCGAGGCGCGCACGTCCATCAGCGGAAACTGGTCCGGGCCGGCGGCCACCAGCTATCTGACCTACTTGGATCACGTTTCCAAGGTGATGCTGGCGACCGGTGAGCTGTTCGACGAGTTCTCCGGGAAGATGCTCGACATCCGGCAGCACATCACCGACGCCTACAAGGAGGCGATCGGCATCATCGGCAACACCGGGGCGGAGATCCTGAGCATGACCGGTGGGATCGTCGCCGGCGCGAAGGAGTTGCTCTTCGGGGTGGCGGACGCCGTGCTCGAGGCGTTGGCGAACTTCCTGCGGCTGATCACCTCGACGGCGCAGAACATCGTGCAGATCATGACGGATTTCCAGCGCAGCGGGCTGGAACTCGCGCAGCGGGCGGCAGATCTGCAGATCCCGGAGGCATTGCCGTCGGTGGTCGCGGATTCCGGGAACTGGAAGGCGGGGTCCGCATGATCGGGGCCTGGCAGCGGGGTATCGGCGTCGCTGCTCTGCTGGTGTGCGCGGCGGGATGCGCGAGCAACCCGGGAACCGACCCGGCGAACGACGAGTTCCAGGAATCTCCGGAGGCGTGCTCGTTGCTGACCACGCAGGCGGTCGGAGACGCGCTCGGCGCCCCGCAGGTCACTCCGGAACGAGCGGGGAACGGGTGCACTTGGTCGTTCCGGGGTGCAGCGGAAATCGGACCGGGACCGGCGTTGCGGACCCTTTCAGTGCGGAACACCGTGCACCGCAGCAACGGCGAGACCTCCGGCTCGGATCTCGCGCTCGCGGCGGTGCAGAGGGCCGGGCGGGATTCCGGTGGGCGAATGCAGGGCATCAGCGGAGTCGGCGACGCCGGGGTTCACGGATCGGCCGCAGGAAGCGCGGAGTACGTGTTCGCCGTCGGCAACATCAGCGTCGCGCTCACCGTCGAAGGCCAGGACTTCGACGGTGCGAACGCGCAGCCGATCCCCGCGGACGCGGCGAGCCGGGCGGGCTCGCGGATCGGCCAGCAGATCACGACGGCGCTGCGCCGGGGCTGACTGGGTCTTCCAGGGGCCCCGGGGCCCGCGGTTAGGGGGGCGGCCCCCCCCCCCCCCGGGGGGGGGGGGCGCCGGGCCCGCGGCCCGGGGGGCG
>NZ_JAIUKB010000219.1:0-4025 GCF_020176785.1 Saccharopolyspora sp. 6V
CCGCGGCACCGCCGCCCTCGCCCGCTACCTGCGGACCGAGACCGTCGGAGGCGTGGTGCTGCTGGTCGCCACCGCGCTCGCGCTGCTCGCGGCGAACTCGCCGCTCGGCGGGCTGTACGCGGGAGTGCGGGACTTCGCGGTGGGGCCCGCCGCGCTGCACCTGGACCTCACCGTCGGCGAGTGGGTCAAGGACGGGCTGCTCGCGGTCTTCTTCTTCGTCGCCGGGCTGGAGCTCAAGCGGGAGCTCGTCGTCGGGGAGCTCGCCGACCGCCGGACGGCGGCGCTGCCGGTGCTGGCGGCGTTCGGCGGCATGGTGGCGCCCGCGATCATCGCGTTCGCCGTCGGCCACGGGGCGCCCGGCGCGGGCCAGGCCTGGGCGATCCCGGTGGCCACCGACATCGCGTTCGCGCTCGGGGTGCTGTCGCTGGCCGGTTCCGGGATCCCGGCCGCGGCGCGGGTCTTCCTGCTCAGCCTGGCCGTCGTCGACGACCTGGGCGCGATCATCGTGATCGCCGTGCTGTTCACCGCGGGGCTGAGCCCGCTGCCGCTGCTCGCGGCGGTCCTGCTCGGCGCCGCCTACTGGTTCGCGCAGCGCAGGCGGATCACCACGCCGTGGCTGTACGTGCCGCTGGCGGTCGCCACCTGGCTCGCGGTCCACGGCAGCGGCATCCACGCCACCATCGCGGGCGTCGCGCTCGGGCTGCTCACCAGGGTGCGGGCCGATCCCGGCGAGGACGCCGCGCCGTCGGTCCGGCTGGAACACCGGTTGCAGCCCTGGTCGGCGGGACTGGTGGTGCCGGTGTTCGCGTTCTTCGCCGCCGGGGTGCCGGTGAACGGGGCGGCGCTGGGCGCGGTGTTCCACGACCGGATCGCGATCGCCGTGATGGCCGGGTTGTTCTTCGGCAAGTTCATCGGGATCTTCGGCACGTCCTACCTGGCGGTGCGCCTCGGGATCGGCGCGCGGCCGGGCGGGGTGACCTGGCGGGACATCTCGGCGCTCGCCGTGCTCGGCGGGGTCGGGTTCACCGTCAGCCTGCTCATCGCCGAGCTGTCGCTGACCGGGGACGCGGCGGAACGCGCCAAGACGGCGGTCTTGATCGCGTCCGCGCTCGCCGCGCTGATCGCCGCCGCGCTGCTGCTGCGGCGCGGACGGCGCACCGCCCGTGAGCTGAACTGATCGGTCTCGGTAGATCACCCACCGGTAACGCCACGGGAGTCTCACTCGGTCGGGCACCAGGCGGCGTGGCACGATGGCGGGCGTGAACAGCGCCCAGAAGAACCAGCAAGGCAGCAGCGACGGAGCCTGGTCGGCCGTCACATCCCTACCGCTGTCCGAAGAGGGCACTGGCGCGGGCGGCGAGCAGTCCATCGGTTCCCTCGTGCGCGACGCGACCACGCACCTGTCGACGCTGGTCCGCTCCGAGATCGAACTCGCCAAGGCCGAAGTCACCGGTGAGGTGAAGAAGGGCGTCAAGGGCAGCGTCTACTTCGTCCTCGCGCTGGCCGTGCTCGGCTTCAGCATGTTCTTCCTCTTCTTCACCCTCGCCGAAGGGTTGCACGCGCTCGGGATCTGGCGCTGGGCCTCCTTCGGCATCGTGTTCCTGCTGATGCTGGTCGTCGCCGGACTGTTCGGACTGCTCGGTTACCTGCGGGTGCGCAAGATCCGAGCGCCGAAGCGCACCATCGCGACGCTCAAGGACACCAAGCAGCTCGCTCGCCGACGCGGCCAGGACGACGCCGCGCACGCCATCGAGAGCTAGTACCGGACCGGTCCCGGGGGGGAGACGCCCGAACGCGGGCGCCTGGCCTCCGCGCGTTCCGGGTCCGGCGAGGAGTCAGCCGCCGGTGCACTCACCGGTCGAGACCGGCCTGGTGAGCGCCGAGGACTCGGCGACCTCGTCGGCCACCTCGTCGGCGGTGAGCGCGAACCCGGTCTCCGGGTCGTCCACGGCGGCGCCGAACACCACGCCCACCACGTCCCCGTCCGGGGCGACCAGCGGGCCGCCGGAGTTCCCGCTCTGCACCTTCCCGCGCACCGTGTACACGTCCCGCACCACGGTGTTCGCGTCGTAGATGTCCGGGCCGCGCAGGTTGATCCGCTGCCGCAGCCTGCCCGCCGACGCCGTGTACGGGCCGTCCAGCGGGTAGCCGAGCGCGACGACGCTGCCGCCGGGCGGCACCTCGGAGCGGTCCAGCGGCATCGCGTCCGCGTCCAGGTCCGGCACCGCCAGCACCGCCAGGTCCGTCGCCGGGTCGAACATCACCACGTCCGCGGCGAACTCGCCGCGGCCCACCTCGATCGCCACCCGGTCCGTGCCCGCGACCACGTGCGCGTTCGTCATCACCCGGTGCGGGGCGACCACGAATCCGGAGCCCTCCAGCGCCCGCGCGCAGGACGCGGCGCGGCCGCGCACCTTCACCACGCTGGTCTGCGCGTTGCGGACCACGTCGCTGGAGGCCAGCGCCTGGTCCGGCGGGTCGATCGCGGCCACCGGGGTCTTCGAGAACGGTTCCAGCGCGTCCGGGAAGCCGCTCACCCCGAGCATCCGGCGCAGCTCGTCCGGCAACGACTTGACCGCGGTCGGCATCATCGAGTCGACCTGGCTCAGCACCTGCGAGCGGGTGATCGCCGACGCGAGCCCCGGCATCGCCGAGGCCGAGGTGAACGGGAGCGCCACCAGCCAGGCCACCACGAACACCGCCACGCACTGCAGCACCGCGCCGAGCACGTTGTCCACGCCGGTCAGCTTCGACGAGGTGATCCGGTCCCGCAGCTCCCGGCCCGCCCACATGCCGAACGTCTCGCCGAACGCCACCAGCAGCACCACGATGCCCACGCCGAACCCGATCCGGGCCGGCTGGCTGTCCAGCCGCTCCAACAGCAGCGGCGCCACCCGCAGACCCACGACGGCGCCGACGAACACGCCGAGGAACGAGAACAGCGCGGTGACCAGGCCGTTGCGCGCGCCGGACACGGCGGCCAGCAGCGCCAGCGCCACCACCAGCAGATCGACCCAGTTCACCGAACACCCTTCCGCCGCGTCACGTCCCCTGCCGGTGCGCAGGCCACCGTCAGCCGCCGAAACCGACGTCCGCGGCGGACTCCGCGGCCCGCCACGCCTCGTCCAGGTCCAGCTCCGGGGCATCGTCCCAGCCGGCGGACCAGCCGCCGAGTTCCAGCACCCCGGCCAGCAGCACCCCGGTGAACCCCCACACCAGCATCCCCGGCACCACGAACGCCGGACCGGCGCGCCCGTCGCGCAGCCGCACCCGGAGCCGGTTCGCCGGGTCCACCAGCCACGACAGCGGGACCCGGGCCACCGCACGAGTCTCCCCGAGGTCGACCGCGGCCACCGGGGACGGATCCCGCCAGTGCGCCAGCACCGGAGTCACCCGGAAACCGCTGTGCGCCACGTGCAGCTCCGGCAGCACGGCCAGCGGCCGGATGCCCGCGGGGTGCGCGCCGACCTCCTCCTGCGCTTCGCGCAGCGCCGCGGCCACCGGGCCCGCGTCGGACGGGTCGATCGAGCCGCCGGGGAACGCGACCTGCCCGGGGTGCGAGCTGAGCCCGTCCGCGCGGCGCAGCAGCAGCACGTCCGGCCCGTCCGCGTCCTCGCCGAACAGGATCAGCACCGCGGCCGGGCGGGCGCTGCGCGGCGGGCGCAGCCGCGGCCAGCCGAAGTGGCCCTGGTCCACGTCCGCGCTGCGCCGCACCAGCGGGGCGAGCCACTCCGGTGCGGCCGAGCCGTCGACCACCGGGTCCGTCACGATCGACCTCCCAAGGTGCGGCGGACCGCGGCGTCCACCGCGTCCGCGGAGCGGAACACCTCCGGCGGATCGATGCGCCGGACCTCTCCCGATTCGGTGATCACGAAGCTGGCGGGCAGCACGTTCGGCACCCGCAGCGCGGCGCGCAGCGCGCCGTCCGGGTCGTGCACCGCCGGGAAGCGCACCCCCAGCGAGCGCAGCAGCGCCAGGCCGTCCGCCTCGTCGCTGCGCACCTGCACGCCCAGCACCGGGATCGA
>NZ_JAIUKB010000220.1:0-3948 GCF_020176785.1 Saccharopolyspora sp. 6V
GTTTTTCCTGGAGTTGTCGGGCCACCAAGCATGGATCTGCGCTTCGTCGGTTGTCGGCCGCTGTTCCCACTTCTTGATGGCGGGAATCTTGGAGTTCTCATGAAGAGGGAAGACATGCCAACCTTGGCGGGCTGCGTCCAGCGCTGATTGTCGAAAGTGGTTGACATTCAATGGGAATCACCTCCCTTCTGTTGCGTTTGATAAGAGTCACAGGGGTGCTCGCAGTGTTGGGATGCCGAGGTCGGTCAGAGTTCCGGTGGAGTTGCTGATGGCTTTGTCGAGGTTCGCGAGCTTCTCTTTTGCCTTGGCCAGGCTGTATTGGAGTCCTTGGACTTCGCCGAGCCAGCCGTTCATCTTGGCCTCGGTGATCCGGTCGTCTAGGTTCTGGAGGATCGTGAGGAGGCGGGGACGTTGTGCCGGGGCGACCCGCAGCATCGGGCAGCGCAGGCACGCGTGCTCGTGTTGGCAACCGGTTCCGTAAGGTCGGCCGCAGTCGCCGAGCTCGAGCTTGCGTGCTTGGAAGTGTTGTTGGAACTCGCGCCATTCTTCTTCGGTCGGTTCGCGGTATTCGGCTTCCGGGCGAACGGATCGTCGTGAATCCAAGAAGGATCTGTAGGCGCGGACGAGATCTTCCTGAAAGACGGCGAGATAGGACTGGGTGGTGGCCACCGAGTGGTGGCCGAGCAGTCGTGCCGCGATGTGAACCGGGAGCCCGCCGGTCACAGCGTCCGTGGCGAAGATTCTTCGGAAGTCGTGGGCTGTGTAGTTCAGCGTTTCGCCCGCGGCGTTCCGTAGTCCGGTCCGGGCGACAGTGTCGTTGAGCAGCCGGCGAACCGTGTTGTAGCTCATTACGCCCCAGCGGTGGGCGTTCTTGCGCTGGAACAGGTGGGGAAGCGGTGGCCCGGTGATCCGCTCGTGAGGGTCGTAACGGGCGACCAACGGGACGGTGCCGCCATGGTCGCGACGAAGCCTGCTGATGATGGTGGCCAGGACGCTGGCCAGCTCCGGGCTGATGAGAAGGAGCCGTTCTTCGTTGCTCTTGGACGGCACGATCTGCAGAAGCGGGACCAGCTCTCCGGTTTCGGGTAGCTGGTAGGAATTCAGCGCGAGATGCGTGATTTCGAGCAGTTCCTCCAGGCGAACGCCGGTGTGCCGTAGCGTTTCGATCAGCCCCCAGGCCCAGAAGGCTTCGTCCTCGGTTTGAGTCACGTCGATTCGGATGCCGGTGTCGATATTCTCCACGAGCACGGTGTCCGGGCCGCGGTATCGCTCGCCGCCAGGCTGCTGCTTGGGGACGACTCGTCGGTAGCGCTGGCCATCGTGGGCGAGCGCTCCGCCGGCGGGTGTTTGTCTGGCTTCCTCAAGGAACGCACGTTGGGAATCACGGTGCTTCTCAGCGGTTTCCACCAACACGAGCAGTTGCGGGAGCCGCTCCCGAACGCGCTGGTGCATTCGCGCGGTGGTTTGTTGCCGTGCCTTGAGGATTCCGTCGGTGTCCCCACGGCGGACCGGGCTGGGGACGGCCCAGGGGACCCATGCTGGATCTGTGTGTGCCCATTCCTGGATGTCGAGGTAGAAGGCACGCACCTTAGTCAGGGTTTCCAGCCGGGTCTTACGTGGTCGGGTCTGGCCGTTCTTCGTGCGGACCACGAGCAAACGTTGTTTCCATGCTTGAGCGATGTCTTCGGTCAGCTCGAGGCTGTCGATGCCGGGATGGTGCGTCTCGATGTCAACCCAGAACAAGCCGACAAGATGGCTGGCCAGTGAGCGGACAGAGTTGTAATCCAGGCTGGCCCGGCGTTCTTCGAGGTACCGAATCAGCACTTCCCGGATGGTGCTGCTGCGGACTCCGTAGGAGTCGACGAGTTCACTGATCGGGCGCTGTCCGCCACGTCGGGTCGTTTCGAGCAAGGACCCGTTCGCAGAGATCACGCCCGCTCGACGGAGCAGATCCCATGCTGTGCCGAGTCCTCTGTTGGCCTTCCGATTCCGGTTCGCCCAGTCTCGGAACTCGAGCATGTCCTCGACGCTGAGTTGCTCGACCTCCTTGCCAGTGTGCAGGGCGAGTTTGACCAGCGCCCTGCGCGCCAAGGTGTGCTCTCTGCACGTGATTGGCGAGGCGGCGGCCTCCTGAGCGAGGTGCTCGAACAGATCTGGGCTGATCAAACGGGGCGCATGTTCGAAGAGGAAGGGAGATTTGGAACGGGGGAAGTAGCTGTAGGCCGGTCGCATTACTCGTGCGAGGAACAGCCAGTTCACGCCCATGCGAAGCTCGAGCGAGTTGATGTCCTCGGATCTGGGGTCCTCGGCCGCGAGATGATCGATCCATTCGAGTCCCTGGTCGCCGCCGACAGCGACCCAACGCTCTTGCCACCCAGTCCCTGGCCAGCGCTCCAACCAGCCCAGCACCCGGCTGGCACCTCGCAATCGCCGTCCTGGCGACGTTCCTTGCCGCGTGGACCACGTCGGAAGCTCCTGCAACAGCCGCAGGACTGCATCGACCGAGAGCTGATCAGCACTGCAAGGCGCATGATGAGCACACGAGTCGTCAACCGTGGAACGGGAAATTGCCTCCTGGAGATCAATCGTGGTGCGTGTCATCGGAGGCCTCCTCCGAACAACACGGCAAGATCCCGATCGTTGTAACCCGCGGTCACTGGCGGGATCTGGGGCTGGGCGTGCTGGTTGGCCAGGTGGAGATGGACTCGGCGGACGACTTCCGCGTCGTCCTCGAGCATGTAGACGTCGGCCGTTGTGGACAGGTGGGCGTGGCCGAGAATGGCCTGCACGTCGCGCAGCGACAGCTTCTCGTCGCGGCTCATCCTGATCGCGGCCGTATGCCGTAGGTCGTGCATCGACCAGTTCGTGCCAAGCAATGTGTTGACCCGCCGGAACACAGCTCGCAGCGCCTCGTAGTTCAACGGCTGTCGCCGCAGCCCGTCTCCGCGATCGCGCCGCCGAAGCGTCTGCCAGAGCGGTTGGTCCGGGCTCAGCGGGTCACCGAGTTCGGCTAAATAGAGACGAAGCCAAACGAAGGCTTCCGGGCTGGCCGGTAGCCACTGCTCGGCCTGGGTTCCCTTGCGGAAGACCCGCACCAGCTGTTCTCCCCAGTCCAAATCAGCGCTGCGGACGCCGAGAAGTTCGGTGGCGCGGGCGCCATTGCTCACTGAAGCAGCAACAATGGCCCGGTCCCGGTTGGAGCGCAGTGCGGCGAAGAGTTCTTTCCACTGCTCGTCAGGCATCGCTCGCGGCTTCTGCTTCGGAACTTTCGGGTTGTAGCGGACCCGCCCTTCGGGACGAAACGGTTCCAACGGGTTGTGATGTTCGTTCGGGCGGTGGTTCCGGCCGTGTTCCCGAGGCACCGGATTGACTAGCGGTCCCTCACCGATCTCGAGGTAGAACTCATAGAACGATCGCACCACCGCGTTCGAGTGTCGTACCGTCCGAGGTTTGTACTGGTCATTGAGGTATTGCTTACGGGTAATCGGATTGATCGTGCCCGCGGTCGCGGTCGACAACGTGCGCGGCGATCGGCGAGGCTTGGCTGCCTGTTTCAGCCAGAGGACCAGGTCACGAGCTTCCTCGGATGTGGCCTGATCCCATTCGATTCCTACGGCCTGCAGCCAGCGCCACCACCGCAGCAGGCCGTAGGCGTAGCTGCGTACTGAACCGGGTCGGTAGCCCCGAGCGACGAAGTCGGTCAGGAACCGGCGGACCGGCTCTACGGGTACCCCAGCCGGGTCGACTACCAGCCACGGAACCACACCGTCAGCAGCGACCACCGCACCCCACGAGGGCATGACAATCGCGGCAACATCTCTGCCGCGAACGCCGTGTACGACTCCCATGCAACCTCCCTGCTCGGACGTTGCGGAAGTCGTACCGAACAGCCGCGACCAGATCTGCTCCTGCCTCGGCGTGTTGCGTGCTAGTCCGGTCAACAGGTTG
>NZ_JAIUKB010000221.1:0-3519 GCF_020176785.1 Saccharopolyspora sp. 6V
GAACTCGGGGGAGGGGTGCGCCGGTGGCGGATGCCGTGAACGGCCGGACGCCGCTGCGCGAGCAGGTGCGGCGGGCGTTGCAGGACCGCATCAGCGACGGCCGCCTCCGGCCCGGCGACCGGCTCTACGAGCAGGAGATCGCCGCCGAGTTCGGCGTCTCCCGGGTGCCGGTGCGCGAAGCGATCCGCATGTTGCAGAGCGAAGGGCTCGTGGACGTGGCGCCGAACCGGCGCGGCGTGTTCGTGCGCAGCCTCGACCGCGCGCAGGTCGAGGAGCTGTTCGACGTCCGCGAAGCCCTCGAAGCGCTCGCCGCCCGGCTAGCCGCGTCCCGCGCCTCCGCGGACGACGCCGACCGGCTCGGCGTGCTCGCCGAACGCGCCCGGCGGGCGTGGGCGGGCGGGGACGTGGACGCGATGTCCGCGGCCAACACCGAGTTCCACGACCGGATCGTGGCGCTGTCCGGGAACGCGCTGCTCGCCTCGGTGCTGGAGCCGCTGCACGGCAGGCTCGCCTGGCTGTTCCGGCTCAACCTGGAGCCGGAGCGGGTGTGCCGGGAGCACGACGAGCTGCACGCCGCCATCGCCGGCGGTGACGGCGACCGGGCCGCCGAGCTCGCGCTCGGACATGTTCGGGCCAGCAGAACGATGGTCCTCGACAAGATGCTCTTCTGAGCTCTTCTCGTCCAGGTGAGTGGCCCGCCCGCCGATCCCGGCGCGGTGAGCGGGCCGCTCACCTGAGTTGCTTCCACGGGGTGGCCCGCGTGTGCCCGGTCTGGTGGGGCTCATCTCGGGGACGTGGTGGTTGACCGGGGGCGGGAACCGGCCTACTTTTCCGTATACGTCTAAGTATACTTCCGCTATGTGGAACCGGAGCGGCCATGTCCCCGGATCGTGCCGAAGCCGCCACCACGCCGGGAGCCCCCAGCCCCCGGCTCTACAACGCCGATCTGGCCCCGCCCGCACAACGCCGCTGGAAGACCTACAGCATCTTCGCGCTGTGGATGAACGACGTGCACAACATCGGCAACTACACCTTCGCCGCCGGCCTGTTCGCCCTCGGGCTCGGCGCGCTGCCGTCGCTGATCGCGCTGCTGCTCGGCATCCTCGTCGTGTTCTGGGGCATGAACCTGATGGGCCGCATGGGGCAGCGCACCGGCGTCCCGTTCCCCGTGATGGCGCGGATCTCCTTCGGCGTGCACGGCGCGCAGCTGCCCGCGCTGATCCGCGCCGTCGTCGCCATCGCCTGGTACGGCATCCAGACCTACCTGGCCTCGCTCGCCGTCGTCGTGCTGGTGCTGCGCATCGAACCCGCGCTCACCCCCTACGCGCAGGACTCGATCCTCGGGCTCTCCAGCCTCGGCTGGATCTGCTTCCTCGCGCTGTGGGCGGTGCAGCTGGTGATCCTCAGCTTCGGCATGGAGATCATCCGCCGGTTCCAGGACTGGGCCGGGCCGATCGTGTGGGTCGTGATGCTCGCGATGGCGATCTGGGTGCTGGTCCTCGCGGGCGGGCGGATCTCCTGGAACCCGCCGAACGCGCTCAGCGGCACCGCGATGTGGTGGGAAGTGCTCGGCGCGGCCGGGCTCACCATCGCCATCTACGGCACGCTGATGCTCAACTTCTGCGACTTCTCCCGGTTCGCGCCGGACCGGAAATCGGTCGTGCGCGGGAACTTCTGGGGCCTGCCGGTGAACTTCACCGCCTTCGCGATGGTGTCCATCATCGTCACCGCCGGGACGCACACCCTGTTCGGCGAGATCATCACCGACCCGGCGGAGATCATCGCGAAGGTGCCGAACACCTTCGTGCTCGTCGTCGGCGCGCTGCTGTTCGCGCTCGCGACCATCGGCGTGAACATCGTCGCGAACTTCGTCTCGCCCGCCTACGACCTCGCCAACCTCGCGCCGAAGCACATCGGCTTCCGGCGCGGCGGGCTGATCAGCGCGGTGCTCGCCGTGGTGGTGCTGCCGTGGAACCTCTACGGCAGCCCCGCCACCGTGGAGTACTTCCTCGGCGGGCTCGGCGCGGTGCTCGGGCCGCTGTTCGGCGTGATCATCGTGGACTACTGGCTGCTGCGGCGCGGCCGGATCAACGTGCCCGACCTCTACACCGAGGATCCCGCCGGCGAGTACGCCTACCGGCGGGGCGTGAACCCGCGGGCCGTCGCCGCGCTGCTGCCCGCCTCGGCGGTCGGCATCGCGCTCGCCGTGGTGCCCGCGTTCGCGGTGCTGTCCTCGTTCTCCTGGCTCATCAGCGCGCTGCTCGGCGGCGGGCTCTACCACCTGATCGCCGACCGCGGCCGCGACTTCACCGACGTCCCAGGAGACCACCTCGCGCGGACCACCACCGCAGAAGGAATCCACTGACCGCAGCCACCCGTGCCGCGGGGGCGGGCGGTGTCTTCTTCCCGTCAGCGGCGAAGCCGCTGAGCTGCCGACCACCTGAGCAGCGGAACCGCTGAGGTTCCGCCACCCCAGCGCCCCGCAAACCGAGTCCCAGGACAAGCAGCGAAGGAGAGCACGTGCGGATCGTCGTTGCCAACGTCAACACCACCGAAGCCGTGACCGAGGTGATCCGGGCGCAGGCCGTCGCGATCGCCGCACCCGGCACCGAGGTCCTCGCCGTCACCCCGCGCTTCGGCCCGCCCTCGGTGGAGGGGAACTTCGAGAGCTACCTGGCCGCGGTCGCCGTGATGGACCGGGTGCGGGCCGTGCCCGAACCCTTCGACGCGGTGGTGCTGGCCGGGTTCGGCGAGCACGGCAAGGAAGGGCTCGCGGAGCTGTTCGACGTGCCCGTCGTGGACATCACCGAAGCCGCCGCGCACACCGCGAGCCTGCTCGGCCGCCGGTTCTCCGTCGTCACCTCGCTGGCGCGCACCACCGGCCAGATCACCGATCGGCTCGCGCTGACCGGGCTGGGCTCGCGGTGCGCCTCGGTGCGCGCCACCGGGATGGCCGTGCTGGAACTGGAGGCCGATCCGGAACGCGCCAGGGACCGGCTCGCCGCCGAAGCCGTGCGCGCCGTCCGCGAAGACGGCGCCGAGGTGGTCTGCCTCGGCTGCGCGGGCATGGCGGGCCTCGCCGAACAGGTGCGCGACGCCGCGGGCGTACCCGTCGTCGACGGCGTCCCCGCGGCGGTCGGGCTCGCGGAACTGCTGGTGCGGCAGGGCCTCAGCACCTCGAAGGTGGGGGGCTGGGCCGCGCCGCTGCCCAAGGAGATCACCGGCTGGCCGATCAGCGGAGCCTGACCCCGCCCCCGAACCCCGCCCCCGGAACGACGAACAGGAGGTTGCGGTGCCCGACGACCCGTACGACGTGGTGATCCGCGCGCGGCGCCTCATCGGCCCGCGCGGCGCGACCGCGGGCCGCGGCGCCGGTCGCGCCGGCCGCCCCGCCCCCCCCGCCCCGCCCCCCGCCCCCCGGGGGGCCCGGGGGGGGCGGGCGGCGGGGCTGCGGATCTCGCGGACCCCGCCCGCGGCGGCGGGCTGCCAGGTTCCGTCGATGAACAGCGTGTTCGGTCC
>NZ_JAIUKB010000222.1:0-3484 GCF_020176785.1 Saccharopolyspora sp. 6V
GCCGAAGAAGCGCCGCTGACGTTCTTCCCCGACGCGGCGGTCGAGCCCGAACCCGGTGCTCGGCCGCCGCGTCGTCGCGGGCGCGGCCCCCCGCCCCCCCCCCCCCCCCGCGCCCCGGCCCGCGCGGCGCGCGCCGCGCGACCCGCCTTCACCTCGCCTGGCTCGTCGTCGAGCTGCATGCTTCCTCCCCAGGAATCCCGTGCTCGTCAGTACCGCACCGTCCGAGCGTGCGGGCAGCCACCGAGCGGGTGGTCCGCGACCGCGGCACCCCGACAAGCCTGCCGGATCACCGGACGCCGGTGCCGCAGGGTCCGCCGGGACGGCCGCTTGCCATTTATGAACAGCTGTACATACTCTTGTCGGCATGACGTTCGGGATGCTGTGCCTGGCCATCGCCGCGGGGCTGTGCGGTTCGCTGTGCACCCGGGCCTCGCGCGGATTCACCCGCTGGGGCTGGGGGATCGCGGCGATCGCCGGGTACGCGATCGCGACCGTGCTGCTGTCCTGGCTGGTGCAGCGGCTGCCGGTCGGACTCGTGTACGCGGTGTGGACGGGCGCCGCGGCGGTGGTGCTGGTGGCCGTGGACCGGGTCTTCTTCGCGGTGCGCACCAGCCGGGTGCAGCTCGGCGGCATGGCGGTGACGCTGCTCGGCATCGTGCTGCTCGGCACCGGGACGGGCGGATGAGCGCGGCGCGCCGGGCGTGGGCGCACCTCGCGGGCACCATCGTGCTGGAGATCGTCGCCACCCTGGCGCTGCGGGCCTCCGCCGGTTTCACCGCGCCGGTGCCGTCGGCGGTCGCGGTGGTCGGCTACGGTGCGACGGTCGTGCTGCTGTCGCGGGCGCTGCGGGTGATCCCGCTGGGCGTGGCCTACGTGATCTGGACCGGCGCGGGGACGGCCGGGGTCGCGCTGCTGGGATCGGTGCTGTTCGCCGACCACCTGCCCCCGGTGGCATGGCTCGGCGTCGCGTGCGTGATCGGCGGCGTCGCGATGATCAACCTGGCGAGGCGGGATTCGCGGGAGGAACGCGGTGCGGCCGAAGAACACCCCGAATGATCCCGAACGGCGGGAGCGGATCGTGGACGCCGCGATCCAGCTGATCCGCGACGGCGGCACCTCCCGCGTCACCGCGCGCGCCGCCGCGCAGCAGGCCGGGGTGCCCGTCGGTTCCGTCGCCTACCACTTCGAATCGGTGCGCGCGCTGCTGATCGAGGCGAGCAGGCGGGTGCTGCGTTCCCGCGCCGAGTCCCTCGACGAGTGGCTGCGCGGGGTCACCGCGGACACCGTCGTCGCCCGGCTCGCCGAGCTGGTCCACCACCACCTCACCGCGGAGCGCGGCACCAGCGTCGTCACCTACGAGCTGTACGTCCTCGGCATGCGCGACCCGGAATTCCGCGCGGTGAGCCGTGCTTCGCTGGTCCACCTGCGGGAGAAGCTGGCCGAAGTGCTGCCCGCTCCGGCGGCGGACCGGCTCGCCGCGACCGCCGACGGCTACCAGATGCAATGCCTCTTC
Source organism: Saccharopolyspora sp. 6V (assembly GCF_020176785.1). Lineage (NCBI taxonomy): Bacteria > Bacillati > Actinomycetota > Actinomycetes > Pseudonocardiales > Pseudonocardiaceae > Saccharopolyspora > Saccharopolyspora sp. 6V. The sequence continues at coordinate 1,514 of NZ_JAIUKB010000222.1, forward strand.
GAGGAGCGAACCCCGCCGGTGGAGAACATCCGCACGATGTTGCAACCGGACTGATGTCTGTTCGTCCGTTGCTCGGGGGTCGTTCCCTGTCAGCGGGGAAGCCGCTGAGCAGCGACCACGCGCGCAGGTCGACCACCCGCGGGTTCTCAGCGCTTTCCTCGCGAGAACAGCGTTTTCGCATGTGGCGGAGCCACCTGTGAAAACGATCCCGCAGCGAGGAAAGCGCTGAGTCCGCCACCCATCCCCGAAAGCAGAACGAGTGGCGGTGCCCGCAGCGAGGAACATCACCTTGATGGGGTAGTGGTATGTCCGGTTAGGGTGCTCGGGAGCCAGTCGCGCCCGCGAGGGCAGGGAATCCGGTCGGAATCCGGAGCTGACGCGCAGCGGTAGGGGCGATGGGCGAGGAACGGCCGCACGGCCGCGACCACTGGACCACCGGGTCCGGGAAGGGACCTCGCCCGGCGAACCCGAGCCCGAAGACCTGGCTGGCTCCCCGGACCGCACTCGGTGCCGGGTCGCAGCCTGCCGGGCCCCGCGCATGGGTCCGGGGTGAGGAACCACGTGACATGCCGTTCTCGCGCCCCCGCGCGTTCCGGGCCGGACTGGTGGCGTTGACCGCGACCGTGCTGGCCTCCTGCGCCGCCCCCGCCGACGACACCGCACCCGCCGCCGGGGCGACGACGCTGCACAACTGCGGCACCGAGGTCACCGTCGCGGAACCGCCGCGGCGGGCGGTGTCGCTGAACCAGTCGACCACCGAGATCATGCTCTCGCTGGGACTGGCCGACCGGATGGTGGGCACCGCGACCTGGACGGAGCCGGTCGACCCGCCGCTGGCCGCGGCGAACGCGCGGGTGCCGAAGCTCGCCGAGAACACCCCGTCGTTCGAGTCCGTGCTGGACACCGAACCGGACATCGTGCTCGGCGCCTACCAGGCCATGTTCACCGACGAGCGCGTCGCCGACCGCGAGCGGTTCACCGAGCTCGGCGTGCCCACCTACCTGTCGCCGAGCAACTGCCTGCCGGAGGAGGCGCCGCTGCCGGAACCGGTGCAGCTGGCCGACATCCACCAGGAGGTGCAGGACATCGCCGACCTGTTCGGCGTCCCCGAGCGGGGCCGGGCGCTCAACGAGCAGCTGCGCGGCCGGGTGGAGGCGGCGCGGCAGAAGGTCGCCGGGCTGGACTCGCGCGGCGAGACCTCGGTGCTGTTCTGGTTCGCCCGCACCGAATCCCCGTACGTGGCGGGCTCCACCGGGTCTCCGGCGATCATGGCCAGGGAGCTGGGCGTGCGCAACGCCTACGACGACGTCACCTCGATGTGGCCGCAGGTGTCCTGGGAGGACGTGCTGGCCCGCGACCCGGACCTGCTGGTGCTCGGCGACCTCACCCGCGACGGCGAAGGCGACGGGCTCGCGGCGAAGGAGCGGTTCCTGCACGAGGACCCGGCGGTGTCCCGGCTCGCCGCGGTCCGCGACGACCACCTGCTGAGCATGACCGGCACCGAGCTGAACATCAGCCTCCGCACCGTGCAGGGCATCGAGCGGCTCGCGGACCGGCTCGTCGAGCTGGACCGGCAGCGGTGACGGCGGGGCGGCTGCCCGCCTCCGCCATCGTGCTGGCCGGGATCCCGGCGCTGCTGCTGTCGATCGCCGCCGCGGTCACCCTCGGGCCCGCGGACCTGTCGGTCGCCGACGTGGGCAGCGTGGTGGGGCACCGGCTCGGGCTGGTGGACACCGAGGTGTCCCGCATCGGGCAGGGCATCGTGCTGCAGCTGCGGTTGCCGCGGGCGCTGCTGGCGGCGATCTGCGGTGCCGGGCTGGGGGTGTGCGGGGCGGTCCTGCAGACGCTGGTGCGCAACCCGCTCGCCGACCCGTACCTGCTCGGGGTGTCCTCCGGCGCCTCCACGGGCGCGGTGTCGGTGGTGGTGCTGGGGCTCGGGGCCGGGGCGATCGGGTTGACCGCGGGGGCGTT
>NZ_JAIUKB010000223.1:0-3471 GCF_020176785.1 Saccharopolyspora sp. 6V
GGGCGGGGCCGTGGTGCGAGGCTACGGGGGCGGGTGCGCAGATCGCAGGGTCTTTCGTCACTCACATGGCGCGCGTGATCGGTGGAAACACCTGTGTGGGCGGCGGTTATCGTCACGCGGGTCGGTGGTGGTGCGGGGTGGTGGCCGGGTGGTTGGGGTAGGTTTTCGGCCGTCAGTTCGTCGTGCGTCGGAAGGACCGCTGTGGCCCCCAGTATCGCCACCAATGATCGGGTCGAGTTCCCGGAGCTGTTGGAGTTCGTGCGTCCGCGTCATCGTGCGTTGCTGGTGACGGAGCGGGCGTCGGGTCGTCCGCAGATCTCGCCGGTGACGTGCGGGGTGGACGGGCAGGGGCGGATCGTGGTGTCGACGTATCCGGAGCGGGCGAAGGCGGTGAACGTGCGCCGGTCGGGCCGGGTGTCGGTGTGCGTGCTCTCGGATGAGTTCAACGGTCCGTGGGTGCAGGTGGACGGTTCGGCGGAGGTGGTGGATCCGCCGGAGAGCGTGGAGCCGCTGGTGGAGTACTTCCGGTGCATCTCGGGTGAGCATCCGGATTGGGACGAGTACCGGGAGGCGATGCGCAAGCAGGGCAAGTCGCTGATCCGAGTGTCGATCGAGTCGTGGGGCCCGATCGCGACGGGTGGTTTTCCGGCGCGGTTGGCGGAGTGAGCAGGTTCCGGACGTGAGTGACGCCCAGGGCTTGCTGGGGGTCCAAGCCCTGGGCGTCCTTCGCCGCACGAGGGGGAGGTGCGGCGGCGATCATCATCGTAACTCATCGCATCGGCTCGGTCACCCTCCGTGCTGACTTTTTCGGGTGCCGGTGGGGTCAGGAGGTTCCGGCGCCGGTTTCGAGGGCGGGCCTGATCTGGAAGGTGAGCTGGTCGCCGGAGGTGTCGACCTCGACGCGTTGTCCTTCGCCGAGCTTGCCTTCGAGGAGCAGTTCGGAGATGGAGTCGTCGACTTCGCGTTGGATGGTGCGTCGCAGCGGGCGGGCGCCGTAGTCGGGTTGGTGGCCGTGTTCGGTGATCCAGTCGACGGCGGCGTTGCTGAAGTCGACTTCGATGTCCTGGGTGCCGAGGCGTTCGCGGGTGTCGCCGAGCAGCAGTTCGGTGATGCGGTGCAGCTGGTCGGTTTCGAGCCTGCGGAACATGACGACTTCGTCGATGCGGTTGAGGAATTCGGGCCGGAACGCGTCGCGGAGTCGTGCCATGAGGCGGTCGCGGGCGGGTTCGTCGGCTTGTTCCTGGCCGCGGCTGGAGAAGCCGAGGACTCCGGAGCGTTGCGAGATGATGTCGGAGCCGAGGTTGCTGGTCATGATCAGCACGGTGTTGCTGAAGTCGACGGTGCGGCCTTGGCCGTCGGTGAGGCGGCCGTCGTCGAGGACTTGCAGCAGGGTGTTGAACACGTCGGGGTGGGCCTTCTCGATCTCGTCGAGGAGGATGACCGAGTAGGGGCGGCGGCGGACGGCTTCGGTGAGTTGGCCGGCTTCGCCGTAGCCGACGTAGCCGGGTGGGGAGCCGACCATGCGGCTGGCGGTGTGGGCTTCTTGGAATTCGCTCATGTCCAGGCGGACCATGCGGTCCTGGTCGCCGAAGAGGGATTCGGCCAGCGCCCGGGCGAGTTCGGTCTTGCCGACGCCGGTGGGTCCGAGGAACAGGAAGGTGCCGACGGGCCGGTTGGGGTCGCCCATGCCGGTGCGGGAACGGCGGACGGCGCGGGCGATGGCGTGGACGGCTTCGTCCTGGCCGACGACGCGCTTGTGCAGTTGTTCTTCGAGGTTGAGCAGGCGGGTCTTCTCCTGCTCGGTGAGTTGGGTGGCGGGGATGCCGGTGGCGCGGGAGACGACGTCGGCGATCTCTTCGCGGCCGACGACGGGGATGCCGCCGCCGCCTTGGCGTTGGGACCGGATCCGTTCGCGGACCGCGACGATCTCGTCGCGGAGGTTGGCGGCGCGTTCGTAGTCCTCTTCGGCGATGGCTTGGGCCTTGTCGCGGCTGAGTTCGTCGTTGCGCTGTTCGAGTTCGCGCAGGTCGGTGTCGGGCGTTCCGGTGCGCAGCCGTTTGCGGGCGCCTGCCTGGTCGATGAGGTCGATGGCCTTGTCGGGCAGGAACCGGTCGGTGATGTAGCGGTCGGCGAGTTCGGCGGCGGCGCGGATGGCGTCGTCGTGGAACCGGACCTGGTGGTGGGCTTCGTAGCGGTCGCGGAGGCCGCAGAGGATGCGTTCGGTGTCGGCGACGCTGGGTTCGTCGACGGTGATGGGCTGGAAGCGGCGTTCCAGCGCGGCGTCCTTCTCGATGTTGGTGCGGTATTCGTCGAGGGTGGTGGCGCCGACGACGTGCAGTTCGCCGCGGGCGAGCTTGGGTTTGAGCATGTTGCCCGCGTCGACGGCGCCGTCGGAGCCGCCTGCGCCGACGACGGTGTGCAGCTCGTCGATGAAGATGATCAGCCGGTCGCGGTTCTTGCTGATCTCGTCGAGGAGTTTGTTCATGCGTTCTTCGAAGTCGCCGCGGTAGCGGGTGCCTGCGACGACGCCGGAGAGGTCGAGTTGCACGACGCGCTTGTCCTGGAGCACGTCGGGCACTTGGCCGTCGACGACGCGTTGGGCGAGGCCTTCGACGACGGAGGTCTTGCCGACGCCGGCTTCGCCGATGAGCACCGGGTTGTTCTTGGTGCGGCGGGAGAGCACTTCGATGGTCTGCTCGATCTCCTCGTCGCGGCCGATGACGGGGTCGAGGCCGCCGTCGCGGGCCTTGGTGGTGAGGTCCTGGCCGAACTGCTCCAGGGTGGGGGTGCTGCTGGTCTCGGCGGTGTCGGGCCGCGGCTGCGCCGGGTCGGCGGGGCCTGCCTGCAGCGATTCGAGGGTGACGTGGGCGGCGGCGAGGATGCGCCCGGCCTGCGATTCGGGGTTGGCGGCCAGCGCGAGCAGCAGGTGGTCGGGGCCGATGTAGGAGGCGCCGACGGCGCGGGCGATCTGGTGCGATTCGAGCAGGGTGCGCTTGGCCGCGGGGGTCAGCGCGGGTGGTTGTTCGACGGCGTCGCCGGTGGGCAGCTGCTGTTCGATGCGCTGGGCGAGCGGGTCGGGGTCGGCTCCGGCGCGTTCCAGCATGGCGCGGGTGGTTTCGGAGCGGGTGGCGGCCCACAGCAGGTGGTGGGTGTCGAGGTCGCGGCCGCCGTGTTCGACGGTGAGGCGGGCGGCGTTGGCCACCAGGTCTTGGGCGTGCCTGCTCATCAGGCGGGTGAGGTCGACCCGTTGGGGCTGGTTCGGGCCGTCGCCACCGGAGAGGTAGCGGGCCAGGAAGTCGTCGAAGGGGCTCGAACCGAACCCTCCGGAGCCGAAGAAGCCGGTCATGGTCACCTCTCTCGTCCGTGAAACTCCTCGTTGTCTTCCCGCGGGTCTCGTCGGCTCAAACACGCGTGCGCGGTGGTGGCATTCCGCGGTATGCGGCTCGTCACGGAGCGGCGGGGGTGGGTGGG
>NZ_JAIUKB010000224.1:0-3353 GCF_020176785.1 Saccharopolyspora sp. 6V
CCCCCCCGCCCGCGTCTTTTTGTCTCGCCCCCCCCCCCCCCCCCGCGCGGGGGGGGGGGGGGTGGGGGCCCCCCCCCCCCCCGCCGGGGGCCCCCCCCCCCGGGGGGGGCCCCCCCGGCCCCCTTTTTTTTCGTGTGTCCCGTCGGGGGACCTCGGCACCGGGTCCAGCGGGTGGGGCGTTGGGGTGCGGGTGGTGGGGCCTGGTCTTCGACGATGGCATGACGCCACCCTCTGGCTACCGGCCCCGTTGTCCCGCTTGCAGGCCGCAACGCCTCCCGTTCGCATCTTCGACGACGTTCCTCCCAGGCGAACGGCCGAACGTGCGCTGAACCTCGCCCCGCCGGCGAAGTCGCCCCCGCGCGCCAGCGGACATTCCCACGCACCGACGAAGCGGCCGGCTCGAACGACGCGCCTCCAGGCCGCATTCACTGCTAATAGCCGCACTTGAACAACGAGCAGGAAAAAGCCCCGGTGCCGTGCCGCAGCACCGGGGCTTCACCAGGACGAAGCGGAGAACCGCAGCTCAGCCCCCGCGCCGCCGCAGCAGCTCGAAGCAGAGCACCGCGGCCGCGCTGGCCACGTTCAACGATTCGACACCACCCCGCATCGGGATGGCGAGCCGCTGCGCGATGCGGGTACCGACCTCTTCGGAGAGCCCCGCCGTTTCGCTGCCGAGCACGAACGCGGCCCGAGAACCGAAGTCGGCTTCGAAGATGCTCTCCGCCCCGGTGGCCTCCAGCGCGTACAGCGGATAGCCGGCGTCGGTGAGCATCTCGGCGGCATCCCCGGCGGTGGTGCAGCGCAGTACCGGCGCGTGGAAGGCGACGCCGGCGGAGGCCTTGATGACGAGCGGGTCCAGCCCGGCGACGCCGCGGTGCGGAACGATGATGCCGTCGATGCCCGCGGCCGTGGCGGTCCGCAGGATCATGCCGACGTTCGCGGGCGTGGTGAGCCCGTCCAGCAGCAGGACCTGCCGCGGGGCGGTAGCCGGGTCGTCGAGGGCGTCGGCCAGCGGGCGCATCTTCCGCGCCACCACGTCGGCGAGCACGCCCTGGTCGTGCCGCCCGTTGCCGGCGAGGACCTTCACCCGGTGCGCGCTGGCGCGCTGCACCTTCACCGCGCGGTCGGCGGCGGCTTCCTTGATCTCGTTGATCGCGGGGCCGCCGATGCCCTCGGCGATGATCACCTTGTCGACGCGCAGGTCCAGGTCGGACAGCGCCTCCAGGACCGGTTTCCGGCCGTAGACGGTGACGAACCGATCTTTGGGTGAGGTAGTGCTGGTCACGCGGTCCAGTGTCACACGAGGCGACGCGACCGCTCTGAGCAGGCCGATGGTGTGCCAGTATCGCGGGCATGCCCGATCGCCTCTCCGCACTCGACGCCTCGTTCCTGTACCTGGAGGACCACACGACGCCGATGCACGTGGGTGGGGTGGCGGTGTTCCGCAGGCCGCGCAGCGGGTTCGAGTACGACCACGTGCTCTCGATGATCGATCGCAGGCTGGCGATGGTGCCGCGGTACCGGCAGAAGGTGCGGCAGTTGCCGGGGAAGCTGGCGCGCCCGGTGTGGGTGGACGACCAGGACTTCGACATCACCTACCACGTGCGCCGGTCCGCGTTGCCGAAACCGGGCAAGGACGAGCAGCTGCACGAGCTGGTGGCCCGGTTGATGTCCCGCAAGCTGGACCCGGAGCGCCCGTTGTGGGAGTTGTACCTGGTGGAGGGCTTGTCCCGAAGCCGGGTCGCGGTGATCACCAAGACGCACCAGGCGATGGTGGACGGGATCGGCGCGCTCGACATCGGGCAGGTGATCTTCGATCGGTCGACGTCCCCGGAGCGGCAGGAGGTCGAGGACCTGTGGATGCCGCGGCCGGAGCCGAGCCCCGCGCAGCTGGTGCTGGAGGCGGTGACGGAGGCGGTGCAGCGTCCGGGCGAGGTGGTGGAGAACGCCCGCTCGGCGGTCGGGGACGTGGCGGCGACGGTGCGGAAGGTGACCGGGGCGCTCGGCGGTCTCGCCTCGGCGGTGCGGGCCGCGGCGGTGCCCACCCCGGGCGGGCCGCTGAACGGGCCGACGTCGACGCAACGCCGCTTCGCGGTGGCCAGGGCGAAGCTGGACGACTTCCGCGCGGTCCGGCAGTCGCACGGTGGCACGGTGAACGACGTGGTGCTGGCGGTGGTGGCGGGGGCGCTGCGGAACTGGCTGCTGTCCCGGGGCGAGGTCGTGTCGGGTTCGACGACGCTGCGCGCGATGGTGCCGGTGTCGGTGCGCGGTGCGGATTCCGGTGGCGCCGACGAGGTTTCCGGGGCGGACGGCAACCGGGTGGCGGCCTACCTGGTGGACTTGCCGGTGGGGGAGCCGAGCCCGGTGCTGCGGCTGCACCACATCAGCCACGCGTTGCGAGCGCACGCCGAATCGGGCCGCTCGGTGGCGGCGGAGGCCTTGGTGGGCGTGTCCGGTTTCGCCCCGCCGACGCTGCACGCGTTGGGGGCGCGGGTGGCCAACGGCTTCTCGGACCGGTTGTTCAACGTGCTGGTGACGAACGTGCCGGGCCCGCAGGTACCGCTGTACGCGGCGGGCGCGAAGATGACGGAGATGTTCCCGGTGGTGCCGCTGGCGAAGAACCAGTCGCTGGCGATCGGGGTGACCTCCTACGACGGAGGGGTGTACTTCGGCCTGAACGGGGACCGGGACGCCATGTCCGATGTGGACGTGCTCGCGGCCATGATCGGGGAGTCAGTGGAAGAGATGATCGGGACGGTCGACGGATGAGGGTTTACCTGCCCGCCACGGTGCGCATGACGCGCGGCCTGGTGGAGGACCAGCAGATCCAGCCGCTCAGCGGCACCGGTTTCGCGTTGACGCCCGCGCTGCGGGAGTCGTACGCGGCGGGGGACACCGAGGAGCTGGAGTACGCCGCGATGCGCGAGGCCGCGCGGGCCTCGTTGCGGCTGATCGCGAGCGAGCTCGCGGAGGACGAGAAGGCGGACCTGCGCCGGGTGGTGATCTCCGCCGACGTCGAGGACGTGGCGCTGCGCCCGGACCTGGACCACGCGGTGGTGCGGCTGTCCGGGCCGGTGCCGTGGAAGAAGGTCGCGGCCGTGCACGTGGACTCGCCGGACGCGGAGGACGCGGTGCGCGCCGCCGCCGGCGTGATCGACTCGGCGGACCTGGGGGACCCGGACGCGGAGTTCGTGCTGGGCGAGGCCGAGGACCACGAGCTGTCCTGGTACGCGCCGCAGGAGGTTCCGTTCCTGCTGGAACTGATGTGACCCGGGCGGGGGGGGGGGGGGGGGGGGGGGGGGGGGGGGGGGGGGGGGGGGGGGGGGGGGGGGGGGGGGGGGGGGGGGGGGGGG
>NZ_JAIUKB010000225.1:0-3054 GCF_020176785.1 Saccharopolyspora sp. 6V
CCGTCTTCGCCCAGTCCACGGTGTGCCCCACGTGCACCGGCAGCACGCCTTCGACGCGGCTGCGCAGCCCCCCCCCCCCGGCGGGGCCGGTCTGTTATAAACAACACCCCGCCCACGCGCCCCCAAGACAGTGCGGGTTGGGGGGTGGGGGGGGAGGCGTTGGCGGGGGCGCAGCATCTGGGCGACGGCGGGTTTGCCGCCGGGGCAGAGTCCTGCTTCGCGGAGTTGGCGGCGGGTTCGCAGGTGTTCGGGTGCGGCGTTCCACGGGTAGGTGGGCATGGGGTGGTGGTCGGCGTTCGGGTCGTGGCAGTCGAGGCTGGTGCGGTAGCGGTGTTCGGGCATGGGTGTCTCCCGGGTGGTGAGGGGTGGAGGGGTGTACGCAGAATCCGCGAAATACGCAGAATTAAGCTGCGGGGGTCGTTTCTGCTGTTCAGAGCCCTGGAAGGTGATCTTGGTGGGTGTACGCAGAATGTACGCAAAATGACTGCAAAAATATGTGCAGGTCAGCGGCTTGTGTCCGTGGTGGGCCGCGTCTGAGCTGGGAAGATTTCTGCGTACATTCTGCGTACATTCTGCGTACATTCCTGTAGCTCTGTGACCTGCGGGAACGGGTTTTTGCGGATTGTGCGGATTGTGCGTACGGGGTCAGGGGCGGTCGTCGGGGGCGCGGTAGGTGGGGTGGGGCCAGTAGGTCGGGCTCGGTTTGCGGCCGGGGCCGGTACGGGCGGGTGGATCGACGCGCACGATGTGGCCGCAGTCTTCGAGGACGCTCAAGGCTGGGTCGATCGCGGCGGCGGTGCCGAAGTGGCGGCGGTGGTTGTTGAGGATGTCCCGGCGGGTGAAGCAGGTGGGCCGGGTACGTTCGATCCAGGCGAGGATGGTGCGGGCGTCGTCGAGGGTGGCGTCGGTGCCCATGTGGTCGTAGGTGGCCAGGGCGTGGGCGAGGAAGTACTCGCCGAGCCGTCGGGCCGCGGCGAAGGTCTCGCCGGTGATCTCGTGCTCGCCTGCGGTGTCGAGGTGGCGGGCGGCGTGGAGGTTCCCGGCCAGGCGGGCGACGGCGCCGGGGTATTTCCCGGCCCAGTCGGTCATGTGCCCGTAGGCCGCGCCGGGCCGCAGGTGTGGCTCGATCTCCGCCTGAAGCTCGTACATGGCCTCGTTCGCGTCGTTGCTGAACACGAACGGCACCGGCTTGGACAGGCCCGCGTAGTGGTGGACCAGGGTGCGCACGCGGGTGTCGTAGGCGGTGGCGACCTCGTCCGGGATCGGCGCGGCCGCGCGGGTTTCGCGGAACCCGAGCGTGGAGGTCGGCAGCGAGTACAGGAACCGGCCCAACAAACCCTTGTCCCGGGCGTCGGTGATCCCGGCCAGGTTCTTGAGCACGATCGGCTGCACGACCAGCCCGAGCGTGAGGTGCGCGGCGTCGACGCGGATCTCGTCGCGGCCTTGGCGCTCGACGTCGAGCGGTTCCCCGGCGTGTCCGGACAGGAACACGTCGAAGTTCGGGGTGCCGGAGTAGCGCCCGGCGATGATCGAGATGATGCCGCCTTCCGGTGCGAGCACGGCGAGCCTGCCGCCCTGCTCGATCAGGCGGGCGGTGGCCTTCTCCGGGGTGATGTTGTTGACCGCGAGCTTCGGCTTCGGTGGCACCGACAGGCTCTGCGCGTGCAGCGCCGCATTGGTGGCGCCGTCGATGGTGGCGGGGTCGTCTGAACTGGCCTTCTCTTCAGCGTCACGGGCTTCGCGTTCGGCGATGCGCTTGGCGAGCTGGGCGGCTTCGATCTTCGGCATGGCCTGCTCGATGAGGTGCTGTTCGACGGCGTAGACCGGGGCGGTCATGACCCGGAACACCTCGGACTTGCGGGCGCCGGGCGGCAGGGCGGCGATCAGGAACAGGTTCGCGGGCTCGCTGTAGCCGCGGCGGATGCGGATCGAGGCGCGGCCGCCGATCGCGGTCGACATCGCCGCGAGCGCGACGCTTCCGGCCAGGTCCGCCGGGGTCTGGGTGAACTCGGCGACCGCACCGACCATGTCGGCCAGCCAGCCGGGCAGCGCGTCGACCGGGAACGCGGGCAGGTCACGCACGCTGTCCAGCGGGATCGGCGCATCCTCCCACCGCGCGGCGTGCTGGCCTGCGGTGTCGGGGACGGCGTGCAGGTGGGTGGTCACGGGTTCCTCCTCTCCGGTGCGGGCGGGATGGTCCGGGCGCTGGATGCGCCCGATACCGGGGCTTTGGGGCTGTGGTGTGCTCATGCGGCGTTGCCTCGCGGGGTGAGCGTGCGGGGGTTGTGGGCGGCGGCGCGGAAGGCGGAGTCGACGGTGGTGTCGATCTGCTCAGCGGTCCACGGTTCGTGGGGTCTCGTCAGCGGTAGCCGGGACATGGCGTGGTGCAGGGCGGTGCGCACTGTGGCGTCGTCGACTGCTCCTCCGGCGACCAGGCGGCCGAGCGCGAGCGCGGCTTCGTAGAGGGTGCGGTTCTGACGCCCTGACTCCGCCGCTGTGACTCGCGCGGTCTCAGCCCGAACCGCTGCTGCCACGTACCCGGACAGGCGGGCAGGGGCGATCTCACGGGGCGCTGAGAGCGCCGGAGACGGACGCGGAGCGGCGGCCCGGCGCAACCACACCGGCGGATCGGCCGGTTCGGTGTCGTCGAGCAGGTTGTAGAACCCTTCCGGGGTGATCGAACCGGGCGCGACGACGTAGCCGCCACCGGCGCGGGTGTCGACGAGCGGCCCGAGCGTGCCTGCGGTGTTGCGGAATCCGGCAGGCGCACGGAAGTAGTGGTGTGTCCCGCCGGAGGGGGTGGCCACGGTGTAGGTCTCCGGCCAGGGTTCGCCGGAGCGGCGTACGAGGCTGGCGAGCACGCCCGCGCCGGTGGTGATCCCCAGCGTGTTCCAGCCGTCGGGCATCCGGTGTGCGTGCCCGGGCTGGTCGCAGTCGACCACCAGGAGCCCGGATCGTCCCGTGGCGAGGCCGACGTTTTTCCTGGAGTTGTCGGGCCACCAAGCATGGATCTGCGCTTCGTCGGTTGTCGGCCGCTGTTCCCACTTCTTGATG
>NZ_JAIUKB010000226.1:0-2532 GCF_020176785.1 Saccharopolyspora sp. 6V
TGAGCTCGGCCGCCCGTCGCGGTCAGAGCTGAGGCTCTGTTCGTCAGCCCCGGTCACTACGGCTGAACGTGGCGCCCCATAGACTCCCCTCCCCGAACGCACCGTTCACCGCACCGCTGGGGGAAGCACATGGCCGAGCAGCCCGAGATCGCGATCGCCCCGTCGAACGCCGCCCAGTCCCGGGCGTGGGACGGCGAGCAGGGCGAGTTCTGGGCGGAGCGCGCCGAGCGCTTCGACGAGGGCGTCGCCGCCTACCACGAGCTGTTCCTGGACGCGGCCGAGATCGGCCCGGCCGCGCGGGTGCTCGACGTCGGCTGCGGCAGCGGGAAGGTCACCCGGGACGCGGCGCGGCGCGCGGCGGCGGGCTGGGCGCACGGGGTCGATCTCTCGGCGCCCCTGGTGCAGCTGGCCCGGGTGCTGGCGCAGCGGGAAGGGGTGGCGAACGCGTCGTTCGAGCGGGCTGACGCGCAGGTTCACCCCTTCCCCACCGTCGACCTGGTGCTGAGCAGGCACGGGGCGATGTTCTTCGGCGCGCCCCGCGACGCGTTCACCCACCTCGGGCGGGCGTTGACGCCGGGCGGTGGGCTGGCGCTGCTGACCTGGCAGCCGGCGGAGCACAACCCGTGGATGGGCGGGTTCCGCTCGGTGCTCTCCGGTGGACGCGAGGGCGCGCCGCCGGTGGACGGGCCGGGTCCGCTGTCGATGAGCGAGCCGGCGGTGGTGCGGGCGTTGCTGGAGTCGGCGGGTTTCGAACGGGTGCGGTTGGACGGGCTGCGGGAGCGGATGTACTTCGGCCGGGACGCCGCGGACGCGTTCCGGTTCGTCACCGGGCAGTTCTCCGGGTTGCTGGCCGGGCTGGAGGCGCCGCAGCGGGAGCGGGCGGAGGCGCGGCTGCTGGCGCTGCTCACCGAGCACGAGTCCGAGCGGGGCGTGCTGTTCGAGTCGGCGGCGTGGCTGGTGCGGGCGCGGCGGCCGTGACCTGCGGCTGCGGGGTGTAGGGATCTCGTTCTCGCGGGTAGCCGGTTGTCGGTCCACTCCAGGGAGGTCGAGGTCATGCTGCCCAGGCACGAACGCCGCCGCATCGCGGAAATCGAGAAGGGTCTGGTTCTGCAGGACCCCGATTTCGCCGACCGGTTGCGGCGCGCGGAGCTGCCCGGCCGGTCGCGGCCCGGGGTGCGGGTCGTGCTGGGTTGCGTCGCGGTGGTGGCGGCGTTGTTGTGCATGGTGCTCGGTGAGGTGGCGGGTTTCCTGCTGGCGGGGTTGTTGGCGACGGCGCTGCTCGCGGCGCGGGGCTGGCGGTTGTTGACGTCCTGAGGCGGTCAGGGGCGCCAGCGGGCGCGGTAGCCGGGCCGGTCGGCGTAGGGCAGGCCGAGCAGGGCTCGGGTGGCGCAGCCGCGTTCGTCTTCGGGCGGGTAGGCCTCGCCGAGCCGGTCGCAGGGTCCGGTGCCGGAGCCGCAGAGCTGGTGCTGGCGCAGCAGCCTGGTCTTGAGCTCGCATTCGCGGAAGCCGCGGAAGACGGTGCCGCCGCAGGGTTTGGCGTTGCCCGCTTCGACGTCTTCGCGCACCCAGCGCAGCAGTTCCAGGTCGATGTCGATCTGTCGTCGCAGGAACTCGGCGAACCGGTTCATGGTCGTCCCCCACCGCGGTACGCGGGTACCGCCCGTTCTGCCGTTCGGCGTGCGGTGCCGGTTGTCGGCCCGCTCGGGTGGGGACGTGGCAGGGGGCCGGGTGTGACGCGGTGTGCGGGGGTCATGCCTGGGCGTGGTGGTTCGAGTGGGTGTCGAGCACTGCGCGGCTCGTGGCGCCTGGTGCGCCGGTGGCTGCCACGAGCACGGGGCGTACCTCCGTCGTCGTTCGTTCGATCGTTCGACGGTACCCATGGCGGGGTGTGCGGATCACCCGCGAGAGTCGGTGCGCGGTGGCGCGGGGGGGGGGGGGGGGGGGGGGGGGGGGGGGGGGGGGGGGGGGGGGGGGGGGGGGCGGGGGGGGGGGGGGGGGGGGCGGGGGGGGGGGGGCGGCCCGCCCCCCCCCCCCCCCCCCCCCCCTTTTTCGCCCGCGCCCCGGGGGACGCGGTCCGGTGAGCCGTCCGGCGCGGTGTGCGGTCGGTGCGGGCTCTGCGGCCATGATGCGGAGCGCGTGGTGGTGGGGCGCGCGGCGATCACCGGATCCGGGTGGTGTTCACCCCGGCGCGCCGCGCGTTTCACCGGGTCGGGTCCGGGTCCGCTCCTTTGGTCTCGGCACCGGTTCGGGTGATGCGGAGGGTGCGGATTTCGAAGGGGCGCAGGGTGATGGGTTCGGCGTGGTACTGGGGTTCGCCGGTGGGGCGTTCGAGCAGGTCGGTTCGGGTGATCGCGGTGTGGGGGAAGTGCGGGGTGAGGGTGGTGGTGGCGCGGCCGCCGCGGGATTCGTAGAGGCGGACGATGATGTCGCCGCTGCGGTCTTCGGCGGGTTTGAGGGCTTCGACGATGACGTCGGGGTTGTCGAGGGTGATCAGGGGTGGGACGGGGTTGCCGCCGGGGAGGGTGCGTGGGG
>NZ_JAIUKB010000227.1:0-2014 GCF_020176785.1 Saccharopolyspora sp. 6V
TTTTGTATATGAGACTGGCGGTGGGGTGGTCGCGGGCGCGCAGCGAGTAGGGGGCGATGGTGGTCTTGGCGGGGTTGTTCTGGCTCCAGTCGAGGAAGACCTTGCCGGTGCGGGCGGCGCGGTTCATCTTCGCCAGCAGCGCGTCGGGGTGTTCGGCGGCGAGTTCGTGGGCGAGCCGCTTGGCGTAGGCGGAGGTGCGGTCGGGGCGTTCGGTGCGCACCGGGCAGTACAGCTGCATGCCTTTGGCGCCGCTGGTCTTCGGGTAGGCGCGCAGTCCGTCGGCGCGCAGCCGTTCGTGCAGGAGTTCGGCGGCGCGGCAGCATTCGACGATGGTGGCGGGTGGCCCGGGGTCGAGGTCGAACACGAGCAGGTCGGGGGTGTTGCGGGTGTCGTGTTCGCCGACGGTCCACTGGGGGACGTGGAGTTCGAGGGCGGCGAGGTTCGCGGTCCACACCAGGGTGGGCAGGGCGTCGATGAGCACGTGGTGGTTGACGGCGCGGCCGGTACCGTCGGCGCCGCTGACCAGGCGGGCGGTGGGGACCCAGTCGGGGGCGTGGCGGGAGACGTCCTTCTCGTAGAACGAGCCGGAGTCGACGCCGTCGGGGTAGCGGATGAGGGTGGTGGCGCGGCCGCGCAGGTGCGGCAGCAGCACGGGGGCGATGCGCCGGTAGTAGTCGATGACGTCGCGCTTGCGGAATCCGCAGGCGGGGTAGAGCACCTTGTCCAGGTTGGACAGGGTCAGTTCGCGGTCCTGCACTCGCACGGTCACGCGTCCCACGGTGGTGCTCCGGTCAGGACGCGGCGCGCGAGCCGTGGGTGGCGTCGCGGACGGCGTCTTCGAGTTCGGCGCGGTTCATCTTGGAGCGGCCGCGGACGCCGAGTTCTTTGGCGCGCTTGTCGAGTTCGCCCTTGGTGAGTTCGCCGAGCTCGTCTCCGTGCCCGCCGCGTCGGCTGCTGCTGCGGGTGCCGCGGGCGTGTTCGACGCTACGGCGGAGCGCGTCGGTGAGGTCGATGACGTCGGTGTCGGCGGCGGGTTCGGCCTCGGCGGCGGGTTCGACGCCGCGGGCCTTGTCGGCGAGGAGTTGTTCGACGCGGTCGGTGTAGGTGTCCTCGTAGTCCTCGGGGTGCCATTCGCCGGTCATGGATTCGATGACGGTCTCGGCCATTTCCAGTTCCTTGTCGGAGGGCGCCGAGCCTGCGGTGTCGCCGATGATCTGGGCGGGGTCGCGGATCTCGTCGGCGAAGAACAGCGTGTTGAGGGCGAGCGCGGCGTCGTCGGCGCGCACGGCGGTGAGGTATTCCTTGCCGCGCAGCACGAAGGTGGCGATGCCGACCTGGTTGGTCTGCTCCATGGCGCGGCGCAGCAGGTCGTAGGGCCGGTGGTTCTCCTTGGCGTTGGGTGCGAGCCAGTAGGTGCGCTGGAAGTGCACCGGATCGATCTCGTCGAGGTCGACGAAGGAGGTGATGTCGATGGTGCGGGAGCGGCCGGGGGCGATCTCGTCGAGCTCTTCCTGGTCGACGGTGATCAGGGTGCCTTCGACTTCGCGTCCTTTGACGATGTCGCCGTAGTCGACCTCGTCGCCGGTGCGTTCGTTGACGCGCTTGTAGCGGACGCGGTCGGTGGTGCCGCGTTGGTACTGGTGGAAGGAGGGGCTGTGGTCCTCGGTGGCGGCGTAGAGGCCGACCGGGATGGTCACCAGGCCGAAGTTGATGGAGCCGGTCCAGATCTTGCGTGCCATGACGTGCCTCCCTCGCTGCCGGGCGACCCGGCCCGTCATGTCCCCACGATGCGCCGCGCTTCGGCTGATCGCACGGTCCGCGGTGTTCAGCGCAGCCGGTGGGTGCCGTCGGGGAGGCGTTCGGTGCGGCCGTCGCGGGCGAGCAGTTCCAGCAGGGGCAGGGCGACGCGGCGGGTGGTGCGCAGGGCGCGGCGGGCGTCGGCGGGGGTGAACGGCTGGGGCAGGGTGGCGAGCACGTCGCAGGCGTGCCGGTCGGCGCCCGCGGCGAGCACGAT
>NZ_JAIUKB010000228.1:0-1830 GCF_020176785.1 Saccharopolyspora sp. 6V
GCCCTGCGCACCGCCCCCACCCCCGTGCTCGGACGCGTCGAACAGGACCGCTGCCTGCTCGACCTGCTCGCCGTCGCCCCCACCGACGACCACACCCTCATCGACACCACCGCGGCGGCCGACCGATGCACGTGATCGCCACCGCCGGGCACGTCGACCACGGCAAGACCACCCTGCTGCGGCAGCTCACCGGCATGGAACCCGACCGGTGGGAACAAGAACGCGACCGCGGCATGACCATCGACCTCGGCTTCGCCTGGACCACCCTCGGCACCCGCACGCTGGCGTTCGTCGACGTACCCGGCCACGAACGGTTCGTGCCCAACATGCTCGCCGGCGCAGGCACCGCCCCCGCCGCCCTGTTCGTCGTCGCCGCCGACGAAGGCTGGCAACCGCAATCCGACGAACACCGCGCCGCGCTGCACGCCCTCGGCGTGCGCCACGCCCTGCTCGCCATCACCCGCAGCGACCTCGCCGACCCCACCGACGCCGAAACCCGAGCCCTGCAGAACCTGGCCGGAACCACCCTCGCCGACCCACCGGTCGTGCAGGTCAGCGGCCGCACCGGCGCCGGCCTGCCCGCGCTGCGCACCGCCCTGGCCGAGCTCACCGACTCCCTGCCCACCCCCGACACCACCGGACCCGTGCGGCTGTGGATCGACCGGGCCTTCACCATCCGCGGCGCAGGCACCGTCGTCACCGGCACCCTCACCGCAGGCACCCTGCGCACCGGCGACCGGCTGCGCCTGCACCCCGCCGACCAGGACGTCGTGGTCCGCGGCCTGCACACCCTCGGCGAACCACGCACCCACGTCACCGCCACCGCCCGGGTCGCGGTCAACCTGCGCGGCATCCCGCACCGGCAGGTCCGCCGCGGGCACGCCCTGCTCACCGAGCACGGCGGACACCGCAGCGACCTCGTCGACGTGCGCCTGCCCGAAACCACCGCCGCCGACCTGCCCCGCCACCTCGTGCTGCACCTCGGCTCCGCCGCCGTACCCGTCCGCATCCGCCCCCTCGGCACCCGCACCGCCCGGCTGTCCCTGGCCGCGCCACTACCGGTGCGCATCGACGACCGGGTGCTGCTGCGCGACCCCGGCGGCCACCACATCCACGGCGCCGACCTGCTCGACGTGCGCCCCCGCCCGCTGCACCGCGGCGGCGCCGCCAGCGACCGCGCCCGCGAACTCGACACCATCCCCACCCGGCCCGACGGAACCACCGCACCCGACGGCGCCGCCGAACTCCGGCGCCGCAAGCTCATCCGCCACCACGAGCTGCGCGCCATGGGCGCCGAACCCCCCGCCGACGCCCCCACCGCCGCAGGCTGGCTGCTCGACCCGGCCCACCGCGACACCCTCGCCGCGCACCTCGTGCACCTGCTGCACGAACACCGCCACCAGCACCCGCTCGACGCCGGCATGAGCCTCGAAGCCGCCCGCCGCGCCCTCGACCTGCCCGACCCGGCGCTGCTGGAACCACTCCTGCGCACCCCCACCGCCCGCGACGTGCACCTCGCCGACGGCAGGCTGCGGCTGGGCACCGCACCCTGGCCCCCCGAAATCGCCGCCGCGCTGCACGCCCTGCACGACACCCTGCGCGCCGACCCGTTCACCGCCCCCACCGCCGACGAACTCCACGACCTCGGCCTCGGCCCCGCCGCCCTCGCCGCCGCAGCCCGCGCCGGAGAACTCCTGCGCCTGGCCCCCGGCATCGTGCCCGCCGCGGTCGCCGCCCGGCACGACTTCGACGTGCTCGCCACCCTGCCCCAGCCGGCAACCCCCCCCCACCCCCCCCCCCCCCCGCCCCCCACCCCCCCCGCCCCCCCGC
>NZ_JAIUKB010000229.1:0-1646 GCF_020176785.1 Saccharopolyspora sp. 6V
GGGGTTATGTTGCGCGGGGGGGGTGTGGGGCCCCGGGTGGGGGGGGTTATGGGGTGGGGGGGGGGGCGGGGGGGGGGGGGGGGGCCGCTGCTGCCGTTGTTCGTGGTGGGTTTTCTGGTGGCGATGGGGGTGCGGGCCACGGGTTGGGTGCCCGCGCCGGTGTTGGGGGTGGCGGCGCAGGTGTCGTCGGTGCTGTTGGCGGCGGCGCTGTTCGCGTTGGGCACGGCGGTGCGGGTGAGCGGGTTGCGGCGTGCGGGGCCGCGGGCGCTGCTGCTGGGGGCGTGTTCGACGGTGCTGGTGGTGGGCACGGCCGCGACGGGGATGCTGTTGGTGGCGTGATGCGCGCGAACGCGGCCCGGCCGGGACGTCCGGTCGGGCCGCGTTCGTCGTCCTGCGCGTGGCGCGTCGGCTGGGCGTGGCCACCTGTTCGTTCTGGCGGGTGAGGGGCCGCTATCGGCGGGGGCGCTGCCAGGGGTGGGCTCGTTCGTAGGCGCGGCAGGCGCGCAGGACGCGGGCGTCGGAGTGGCGGGGTCCGACGATCTGCAGGCCGATGGGCAGGCCGTCGCCGGTGAACCCGCAGGGGATGCTGGCGGCGGGCTGCTGGGTCATGTTGAACGGGTAGGTGAACGGGGTCCACCCGGTCCAGCGTCGGCTGGTGGCGTCGGCGGGTGCTTCGAGGCCGGCTTCGAATGGGGCGATGCCGACGGTGGGGGTCAGCAGCAGGTCGTAGGTCTCGTGGAAGGCGCCCATGCGCTGGCCGAGGAGCATGCGGGTGTTGGTGGCTTCGAGGTAGTCCTGGGCGTCGTAGGTGAGGCCTTGTTCGACGATCTCGGCGAGCCCGGGGTCGAGCAGGGCGCGTTGGGCGTCGGTGAGGTGTTCGACGGATTTGGCGGCGCCGGAGAACCACAGCACGTGGAAGTCCTCGACGGGGTCGTTGAAGCCGGGGTCGGCGTGCTCGACGGTGGCGCCGAGTTCGGCGAAGGTGCGGGCGGCGCGGGTGACGGCGTCGGCGATCTCGGGGTCGACGGTGGCGAAGCCGAGGTCGGTGCTCAGGGCGATGCGCAGGCCGGCGACGCCGTCGTCGAGTCCGTCGAGGAAGGACTGCGCGGGTGGTTCGAGGGCGGACCAGTCGCGGCTGTCGGGTCCGCTGAGCACGTCGAGCATGAGCGCGGTCTCGGTGACGGTTGTGGTCATCGGTCCGGCGTGGGCCATGGTGCCGTAGGGGCTGGCGGGGTAGTGGGGGATGCGCCCGTAGGTGGGTTTGATGGTGCAGATGCCGCAGAAGGCCGCGGGGATGCGCACGGATCCGCCGCCGTCGGTGCCGATGGCCAGGGGCGCCATGCCGAGTGCGACGGCGGCGCCTGCTCCGCCGCTGGAGCCGCCGGGGGTGCGCTCGGGGTTCCAGGGGTTGCGGGTGATGCCGTTGAGGGTGTTGTCGGTGACGCCCTTCCAGGCGAGTTCGGGGGTGGTGGTCTTGCCGACGAACACCCCGCCCTGTTAGCGCCGCCGGGCGACCGCGGGGGCCAGGAACCTGCCCCGCCGCTCTGGCGGGCGAGCGGACCCGCGGGGGGGGCACCCGCCACCCCTCAAACGGCCGCGCAAGCACACCAAGGAACGGCCGCCGACGGCGATGGGCCGGTTCTGGC
>NZ_JAIUKB010000230.1:0-1576 GCF_020176785.1 Saccharopolyspora sp. 6V
CGGGTGTGGTGGGGGTTCCGGCGCCGAGAGCGGGGATGCCGTCGTGGTGGTGGGGTGTGGCGTTGAAGGTGGTGGTGCCGGGTCCGGTGCCTGCGAGGGCGCGTTGGGCGTGGTCGATGAGTTCGTGGAGTTCGGCGGTGACGTGCTGGTAGGTCTGTTCGGCTTCGCGGTGGACCCAGGCGATGGAGGATCCGGGCAGGATGTCGTGGAACTGGTGCAGGAGCACGGTTTTCCACAGGCGGTCGAGGGTGTCGTGGGGGTAGTCGTGGCCGAGGGTGGTGTGGGCGGTGGTGCACCAGAGTTCGGCTTCGCGCAGGAGGTGTTCGCTGCGGCGGTTGCCTTGTTTGGTGCGGGCTTGGGAGGTGTAGGTGCCGCGGTGGAATTCGAGGTAGAGCTCGCCGGTCCAGACGGCGGGGTCGCGGTGGTCGGCTTCGGCGGCGGTGAAGAATTCGGCCGGTGAGTGGAGTTCGACGGTGGGTGAGCCTTCGAGGTCGGCGAGGCGGTGGGCGCGGGCGAGCATGTCGCGGGTGGGTCCGCCGCCGCCGTCGCCGTGGCCGTAGGGCACGAGGGATCGGGTGGCGTGGCCGTGTTCGGCGAAGTTGCGGCTGGCGTGGGCGAGTTCGGCGCCGGTGAGTTCGGCGTTGTAGGTGTCGACGGGTGGGAAGTGGGTGAAGACGCGGGTGCCGTCGATGCCTTCCCACCAGAAGGTGTGGTGGGGGAACTTGTTGGTCTGGTTCCAGGAGATCTTCTGGGTGAGGAACCAGCGGGATCCGGAGTGGCGGACGAGTTGGGGTAGTGCGCCGCTGTAGCCGAAGGAGTCGGGTAGCCAGACTTCTTGGGTGTCGATGCCGAATTCGTCGAGGTAGAAGCGTTTGCCGTGGAGGAATTGGCGGGCGAGGGCTTCGGAGCCGGGCAGGTTGGTGTCGGATTCGACCCACATGCCGCCGACGGGGACGAATTGGCCGGTGCGGACGTGTTCGCGGACGCGGTCGAAGAGGTCGGGGTGGTGTTGTTTGAGCCAGGCGAGTTGTTGGGCTTGGGACATGGCGAAGGTGAAGGCGGGGTCGCGGGTCATGAGTTCGGTGACGTTGGCGACGGTGCGGGCGACTTTGCGGATGGTTTCGCGTTGGGGCCAGAGCCAGGCGGAGTCGATGTGGGCGTGTCCGGTGGCGCTGATGCGGTGGGTGGTGGTGTGGGCGGGGCGGTGGAGTGCGGTGGTGAGTTCGTGGCGGGCGGCGGGTGCGGTGGTGTGGATGTCGTGGAGGTCGAGGCGGTCGAGCATGCGTTCGAGGGCGCGGAGGATGTCGTGGCGGCGGGGTGAGTCGGTGGGGAGTTCGTGCATGAGTTGGGCGAGGACTTCGGTGTCGTGGACGAGTTCGTGGACGGTGAGGTCGCGGATGGCGAGGTCGGCGCGGGTGAGGCGGTAGAGGGGTGTGCCGGTGGTGGTGCCGCCGTCGAGCCAGGGTGGTGGGTCGCCGAGGTGGGTGGGTCGGTAGCCGTTGTCGCCGAGGATGAGGGGGTTGGCGGCGGCTTCGACGTACCAGGTGAGGGGTTGTCCGGGTGGGGTGTGGACGGG
>NZ_JAIUKB010000231.1:0-945 GCF_020176785.1 Saccharopolyspora sp. 6V
GTGCGCGCACCGGCCCGATCACCACCGCCGCGCGCCCCGCGCGCGGCGGCCACTGCTGTCCGTTGTGGACGACGTCCGTCCGTCGAGATCCACCGCGACCGGTGGCCCCAGGTCCCAGTCCGCTCCGGGTGTTCTGGCGCCGGGGAAGGTGCACCAGGACACGTGAGCGGACCGAGGCCTCACGCCACCGGGACGGTCAGAAGATCCCGGGCAGGACCTCCTCCCGGGCTTGCGCGTAGCTCTCCTCGTGCGCGTCGAGGTAGCTCTGCCAGCTCTCGGAGTTCCAGATCTCCAGCCGGTTGATCGCGCCGATGACCACGCATTCCTTCTCCAGGCCCGCGTACCGGCGCAGCTCTGCCGCGATCGGGATCCGCCCCTGCCCGTCCGGGCGCTGCTCGTCGGTGCCCGCGAACAGGTACCGCTGGTAGGCGCGGACGGACTCGTTGGTCAGCGGGGCCTCGGCGACCTTGCGGGCCATCTGCTCGAACTCGGCGCGCGGGAAGACGTACAGGCAGTGGTCCTGTCCTTTGGTGACCATCAGCCCCCCTGCCAGTGCGTCCCGGTACTTCGCCGGCAGCGTCAAACGCCCTTTGTCGTCGAGCTTGGGGTTGTGGGTGCCGAGGAACATCCCGGTCCACCTCCCCCTCCCGGACCGCTCCGGGTCCGACGACTCCGTCCTGCCGGGAGACCGGCGCTGCCGACCACCCCGCACTCCCCGGAGCCGGGCGGAGCCCCCGTCTGCCCCACCGAGCGCCACAGTACCCCACTCCACTCCACCGTCAACCTGGAACACCGTCCGACACGCCGCGGCGAGTCGGACGTTTGCCCAGCTAGCGGCCCTCTGAAGGAAAGCCGCCCCGGGTGGGGGGCGGGTGGGGGAGCCGGGCCCGGCGCACCCGCCGGCCGGCCGCCCGGCGCGCCGGAACGCCGCCCCGCCCGGGCTCA
>NZ_JAIUKB010000232.1:0-933 GCF_020176785.1 Saccharopolyspora sp. 6V
GAATCTTTTTCGGGGGGGTCAGGGGGGGGGGCAGAAGCCGGCGGGCCAGCCGGGGGCGCCGGGGGGGAGGACGGGGGCGCGGCGGGGGGTTTGGGTGGTGCCGTGGTGGTCGGTGGCGCGGCATTCGATGGTGTGGCCGCCGGGTGGGAGGTCGAGTTCGCAGCGCCACGTCCGCCAGGTGTGGGGGTTGACCTCTGTGGACAGTCGGGCGGTGTGCCACGGTCCGCCGTCGGCGCGGACTTCGACGCGTTCGATGCCGATGGGTTGGGCCCAGGCGGTGCCGGCGATGGTGGTGCGGCCGGCGGGGATGCGGCCGAATCCGCCGGGGGTGTCGATGCGGGATTGGACCTTGATGGGGGCGAGGCGTCCCCAGCCGCGTTGGATCCAGTAGGCCTGCTTGTCGAAGGTGGTGAGTTCGAGGTCGGTGAGCCATTTGGTGGCGGAGACATAGCCGTAGAGGCCGGGGGTGACCATGCGGACGGGGTAGCCGTGGGCGGCGGGGAGGGGCTCGCCGTTCATGCCGTAGGCGAGCAGGGCGCCGCGTTCGGGTTCGAGGAGTGCGTCGGCGGGTGTTCCGGCGGTGAATCCGTCGGTGCTGGTGCTGAAGACCTGTTCGGCTCCGGGGCGGATTCCGGCGGCGAGGAGGACGTCGCGGATGGGGACGCCGGTGAATTCGGCGGTGGAGGTGTAGGGGCCGCCGATTTCGTTGGAGACGCAGGTCATGGTGATGGTGCGGGTGGTCTGGGGGAATCGGCGCAGTGCGGTGAAGTCGAGGTCGAGTTCGCGCTCGACCATGCCGTGCACGCGCAGTCGCCAGTCGGCGAGGTCGATGCGGGGGATGCTCAGTGCGGTGTCGACTCGGTAGAAGTCGTCGTTCGGGGTGATGAAGGTGGGGGTGCCCGCGTCGGCGAAATCGGTGCCGGGGATCGGGGG
>NZ_JAIUKB010000233.1:0-871 GCF_020176785.1 Saccharopolyspora sp. 6V
ACTACTTGTAACAAAACTGATCTTGGTGGCACGGTGGTCGTAGGTTGGTCTTGTTGTCGTTGTGGAGGTGTCTGGTGGCCCGGCGGCGACCGTGGGAGGTCGACGACGAGTTGTGGGAACTGCTCGAACCCTTGCTGCCGCAGGACACGCGGGTGCCGGAGAAGGGTGGGCGGCCCCGGATCGATGACCGGAAAGCGTTGCAGGGCATCTTGTTCGTGCTGCACACCGGTATCCAGTGGGAGTTTCTGCCTCAGGAGTTGGGATTCGGTTCGGGGATGACGTGCTGGCGCCGGTTACGTGACTGGCACGAAGCCGATGTGTGGACGCGACTCCAGCAGGTGCTGCTGGACAAGCTGCGCGGGGCCGACCAGCTCGACTTCTCCCGTGCAGTAGTCGATGCCTCCCACGTGCGGGCCATGCGAGGCGGCCCAAAACGGGGCCGAGTCCAGTCGACCGCGCCCGGCCGGGCTCGAAGCACCACATGATCTCCGATGCGCGCGGAACCCCACTGGCGGTGACGTTGACCGGTGGCAACCGCAACGACGTCACGCAGCTGATCCCGCTGATCGACACCGTTCCCGGTGTCCGAGGACGACGCGGACGGCCCCGCTTCCGGCCGGACGCGGTCTATGCCGATCGTGCCTACGACCACGACAAATACCGGCGCCTGCTCCGGCATCGCCGCATCACACCCGTGATCGCCCGCCGCGGCGACGAGCACGGATCCGGCCTCGGAGTCGTCCGGTGGGTCATCGAACGCAGCCTCGGCTGGCTGCACTGGCCACGCCGTCTACGCATTCGCTGGGAACGCCGCGCCGACATCCACGACAGCCTCCTCCAACTCACCACCTGCCTCATCCAACACCGACGC
>NZ_JAIUKB010000234.1:0-836 GCF_020176785.1 Saccharopolyspora sp. 6V
TACCACGACGACTTCAACGCACCACCCCGGCCGAACACCTCCAGCAACGGCAACTCCAGCCTCATCTCCGGAGTCGGCACCCCCACCAGCACCACCGTCCCGGCCAGATCCCGCGCGTAGAACGCCTGCTCATACGTCGCAGGCACCCCCACCGCATCGATCACCAGATCCGCCCCGAACCCATCGGTGAGCTCCCGCACCGCCTCCACCGTGTCCACCTCGGCCGCGTTGACGGTGTGCGTGGCACCGAACTCCTCCGCCCACGCCAACTTCGCCGGATCCCTGTCCACCGCGATGATCCGCCGCGCACCCGCGAAACTCGCCCCCGCGATCGCACCATCACCCACCCCACCACACCCGATCACCGCGACCGAATCACCCGGCCCCGCACCACCGGTGTTCACCGCCGCACCGATCCCCGCCATCACACCGCACCCCAGCAACCCCGCCACCGCGGGCCGCGCCGCCGGATCCACCTTCGTGCACTGACCCGCATGCACCAGCGTCTTCTCCGCGAACGCACCGATCCCCAACGCCGGCGACAACGCAGTCCCATCCGTCAACGTCATCGGCTGCGCCGCATTGTGCGTATCGAAGCAGTACTGCGGACGACCCCGCTTGCACGCCCGACACACCCCGCACACCGCACGCCAGTTCAACACCACGAAATCACCAGGCACGAGATCCACCACCCCGGCCCCGACCGACTCCACCACACCGGCCGCCTCATGCCCCAACAAGAACGGGAACTCATCGTTGATCCCGCCCTCCCGATAATGCAGATCCGTGTGGCACACCCCGCACGCCTGCACCCGCACCACCGCCTCACCCGGACC
>NZ_JAIUKB010000235.1:0-699 GCF_020176785.1 Saccharopolyspora sp. 6V
TTCCCCACCCGCGCCAGCTGGCCCGGCTCCCAGGCCAGTCCCTCCGCGCCCCCACCGGATGGCCAACATACCCCCCCCCCCCGCCGTCGGGGCGGGTGTGGCGGGTGACGTCGTGGCCGTAGGTGGAGTCGTTGATGAGGGCGTGGCCGTAGTGGTGTTCGCCGAGGTGGAGCCAGCGGTGGGCGCAGATCTCGAACTTGGCGGCGTCCCAGGTGGTGTTGGTGTGGGTGGGTCGGTGGATGTGGCCGAACTGGGTTTCGGCGGTGGAGCGGTCGGCGTGGACGTCGAGGGGGAAGGCGGCTTTGAGGATTTTTTCGGTTTCGCGCCAGTCGATGTCGGTGTCGATGTGGAGGGTGTGGCCGTGGAGGTGGAGTCGTTGGACGAGGGTGGAGTTCCCGAAGGTGCGGTGGACGGTGAGGGTGGTGCCGTCGAGGGTGGTGCGGTCGGTGTCGGTGAGGTCGTGGCCTTGGTGGCGGTAGAACTCGTCGAGGTCCCAGGCGTCCCAGGCGTTGGGGTGGTCGGGGTGGAGTTGGAGGAGGTTGCCGGGTTGTCCGGGGGCGAGGGCTTCGCGGCCGGTGTCGAGGTCGAGCACTGAGGTGAGCAGGCCGCGTTGGTCGATGGTGGCGCGGATGCGGCCGTTGTCGAGGGTGGTGGTGCCGTCGGGGTGTTCGGTGGCTGTCTCTTTTAAACATCTACGAG
>NZ_JAIUKB010000236.1:0-633 GCF_020176785.1 Saccharopolyspora sp. 6V
GCGATCTTCGAATCCTGTTGGTCGACTGGTCGACACCGTTCCTCCTGGGCACTCGCATGCTGCGCGGCAGCGGGCCGACCGCGCCGAGTTCACGCCGCCGGCCGCGTCGCCGTTCCAGCGAGACGCTAGGTCCGCCGCGGGGCGACCGGTTATGGACGAAGAACACACCATTGCCGCGCGATGATGTGCGATACCGACACTCGCCTGTTGGTCCTGCGTGAGAGCGCACTACCGGGGCCGACGAGCACGCTGCCCGTCGGCCCCGGTAGGCGGTGGAGTGCCGTCAGCTCTCGGCGTCGCCCCGCATGGACCGGCGAGACGGGAACACCGGGTCGCGCTTCTGCCGGAATGCCGCAAGACCTTCGGCCGCGTCGGGGGAACCGAAAGCGCGTTGCCCGTAGAGGGCTTCGCTGTGGAACGCCTCCTCCGGAGGCAGATTTCCCAGCCGCAGCACCGCTTCCTTGATCGTGGCGACGGCCGTCCCGCTCAGTCCCGCGAGACGTTCCGCCCACTCGATCGCGGTCGGCAGCACCTCGTCAGCGGGCACCACCTCGTTCAACAGCCCGTACCGCAGCGCTTCGCGGGCGCTGAGGCGTTCCGCGAGCAGCAGGAGCCGCATCGCCCACGCGTGCG
>NZ_JAIUKB010000237.1:0-614 GCF_020176785.1 Saccharopolyspora sp. 6V
GAGATCGCCGACGAGGTCGGTGCTTACCTGATGGTCGACATGGCCCACTTCGCCGGCCTGGTCGCCGCCGGGCTGCACCCGAGCCCGCTGCCCTATGCCGATGTGGTCACCACGACCACCCACAAGACCCTCGGCGGCCCCCGGGGCGGGGTGATCCTCTCGGCCAGTGAGGAGTTCGCGAAGAAGTTCAACTCCGCGGTCTTCCCCGGCCAGCAGGGCGGGCCCCTGGAACACGTCATCGCGGGCAAGGCCGTGCTGTTCAAACTCGCCGCCACCCCGGAGTTCGCCGACCGCCAGCAACGCACCCTCGACGGCGCCCGCATCATCGCCGACCGCCTCCTGCACGACGACGCCCGCGCAGCGGGGGTGTCGCTGGTCTCCGGCGGCACCGACGTCCACCTCGTCCTGGTCGACCTGCGCCACAGCGAACTCGACGGCAAACAGGCCGAAGACCGCCTCCACACCATCGGCATCACCGTCAACCGCAACGCCGTCCCCCACGACCCCCGACCCCCCATGACCACCAGCGGCCTGCGCATCGGCACCCCCGCCCTGGCCACCCGCGGCTTCACCACCACCGAATTCACCGAAGTCGCCGACATCATCGCCACAGC
>NZ_JAIUKB010000238.1:0-555 GCF_020176785.1 Saccharopolyspora sp. 6V
CGGAACCGCGCGAAGTCCAGCTGGCGCGGATACGCCGACCAGCCCGCCACGATCAGCTTCGGCCGGTTCTCCCGCGCCAGGCGAGCCACCTCGTCCATGTCGACCCGGTGATCGTCCTCGCGCACGTGGTACGGCACCACGGTGTAGAGCTTGCCGGAGAAGTTGATGCGCATCCCGTGCGTCAAATGACCACCATGGGCCAGGTCCAAGCCCATGATCGTGTCACCCGGCGACAACAAGGCGTGCATCGCCGCGGCGTTGGCCTGCGCACCCGAATGCGGCTGCACGTTCGCGAACGACGCCCCGAACAACGCCTTCACCCGATCGATCGCCAACTGCTCGACCACGTCCACATGCTCACAACCACCGTAATAACGGCGGCCCGGATAGCCCTCGGCGTACTTGTTCGTCAACACCGAACCCTGCGCCTGCAACACCGCCTGCGGCGCGAAGTTCTCCGACGCGATCATCTCCAACGTGTTCTGCTGACGACCCAGCTCCGCCCCCACAGCAGCGGCCACCTCCGGATCCACCACCGCAAGCCGGTCGTTGAAC
>NZ_JAIUKB010000239.1:0-267 GCF_020176785.1 Saccharopolyspora sp. 6V
GCCGGGGGGGGGCGGGGGGGGGGGGGGGGGGGGGGGGGGGCCCCGCGGGGCCGCGGTGGCGCGCGCCGCCATGCGCGCGCACCCCCCGGTCCCGGCCGCCGCCCGCACCGGCCACCTCGCGGACCCCGCGACCGGACCGGCCGCCTGACCACCTCGGTTCCGGGCCGGCGGCGCGGGCGGCGAGCCGCCGCTCGCGGGGGCGCCGGCCGCGGCGGCCGCCCCCCCCCCCCCGGGCCCGGGGGGGGGGGGGGGCGGCGGGGGGGCGGG
>NZ_JAIUKB010000240.1:0-262 GCF_020176785.1 Saccharopolyspora sp. 6V
CCGCCGCGCCTTGGCCACCCGCCGCCCCGGTGATGATCGCGACCTTGCCGCGCAACCCGGCCACCTCACATCAGCTCGTCGGTCAGCGGCAGCAGCACCGACTTCAGCTCGGTGTAGGCCTCGTAGGCGCTGCGGCCGCCTTCGCGGCCCAGCCCGGACTGCTTGTACCCGCCGAACGGCAGGTGCGGTTCGACCTGGAACCCGTTGATGCCGACCGTGCCGGCGCGCAGCTTCCGCGCGACGCGGAACGCCCGCGCGGCGT
>NZ_JAIUKB010000241.1:0-251 GCF_020176785.1 Saccharopolyspora sp. 6V
CCCCCCCCCCCCCGGGGGGGCCCCCCCCCCGGCCCCCCCCGCCGGCGGTTACCTTTCCCGCGGCCCCCCCCCCCCCGCGCCAAAAAGCTGTCCTCGCGAGGGAACCGCTGAGAACCCGCTGGTGGTCGGTCTGCGTGCATGGTCGTCAGCTCAGCGGCTTCGCCGCTGACAAGAAACAGATAGGACCCGCTGGGCAGGTTTCAACGACGGCCGGCCAGCGGCGGTCTTCGCTTTCCTGTCAGCGGCGAAGC
>NZ_JAIUKB010000242.1:0-244 GCF_020176785.1 Saccharopolyspora sp. 6V
CGGGTGATCAGGTCACGGGTGGTCCGACCGGAACCGGAACCCGGCATTCTCGTTGGTAGGAGTCGAGCGGCGTCTTCCGGGGACCGCCCGGACGGTGCTACCCCGAGCCGGTCGCCGACTCCGGCCCCGGGCGGGGGGCCCCGCCCGGGGCCCGGCGCCCCCGGCCCCCCCCCCCCCCGGGGGGGGGGGGGCGCCCGGGCCCCCCCGCGGCGGCGCCCCGCCCCCCCCCCCCGCGCCCCGCGCC